>NZ_JAZDWZ010000003.1:0-108595 GCF_036350065.1 Mycoplasmopsis ciconiae
TTTTTATCATTTACTTTAAAAACATGTTCACCTAATAAATGTTGTTCCCAAGCGTGAGTAAAATTGTTAAATCTAATTTTTGGCTTACTCTCTGATTCAGAAGCAGACATTTTATCCAATAATGAGGTTTTTTATTTGGTTTATATAAGTTCATTTTTGTTATCAGGTATTTTGATCTATTGAATTTCTTTTTATAAAACTAGAAAATTCAAATGTGGAATTTAATTTTCATAATTTGACCTTTTTTAAAATTTAGAAACGATATTGTGGAAAAAAACTGGAAAAATAAAACCTAATAATAATTGGTAATAGAATTAAGTCATCAATTTAAATGTAATTTAAAGAAGGTAACATGAAAAAATTCAAAAACTTAAAATCCATTTTATTATTAACATCAGTATCGGTGGCAACATTAATTACAACCGCTGCATGTTCAAATAAAAAAGAAGATGATACTCAAAAACCAACACTTGAAGATAAAAACCCTTCTTCTGGTTCACAAACAGAAACTGAATCACAAGAAACACCAAAACAACCATCTCAAGATCAACAAAACCCAACTCAAGATCAACCTAAAAATGACAATGATTTAGCTGAAGGAACAATCAAAGACGATAACTCTAAGGACACACAAGATTTAGATCCTTCAAAAGCTAGCGAGGGAAATGTTGATGTAGATTCAGGCGGTACAGCACCTAGCACTAAACCACAAGAGAGACCACATGTTTCAGGTTCTACACCTCAATTAGCACAAGACAATCCTCAAGAATATAAGCAATTAAGTGAAAAACAAAGATTTGATGTAGATTTTCAAGCTTATAAAAATGCATTTTTAGACAATTTAGTCGCTTCAGGCACATTAAGTAAAGAACCAAATTATTCAGAAAAAGCCCAAAACACAGCACAATACGACGCAAAAGCGCAAAAATTATCCCAACCTTCGCTAGAACAAGCACAATTTTTAGGTTTTAGCTATGGAAAAGAAGATCCTAAAAATGCAAATCAAACTAAGTTAATTATTAATAGTGATGCTAAACCTTCGACAAGCAGGTATTGAAATTCACAACCTGATAATTTAGGTAAAGCTAGATACATTCCTAACCAAACATATAAAAATATTGCTTTACAAACTTTTTCATTAGAAATTATTAATACATTACCAGGTTCATCAAATAAAGATGCCAAAACAAGTTTTGGAACAGCTTGAATTTTAGATTATCAACTTGATGAAAGTGGTCAATATCCAACAAAATGATATTTGGCAACAAATGTTCACGTAGCTAATGCATTTTTAAAATTAGGTGAAGATGGAAATTATAAATCTAGAGCTTATGGTGAAGAATTAGGACAAAAAAGAAAAGATTTATTAGCGCAATTAGATAAAGTTAAAAAAGATAATGATAAAGTTGCGCAAGAATATTTATCATACGAAAAACTACAAAATTTAAGAAAATTTTTAAAAGACTATGATCAAGCTGATCAGAATCACATTAATGATGAATTAGTAAAAATTGCACAAGATTTATATAAACAAACCGTTGCTCAAGTTCAAGAATTAGAAAATGAAATTGCTTACTTAGAAACTAAAGATAACACTTCAACACAAGTAACCAAATTAAAAGCCCAAAAAGCTACATTAACTAAAGAGTCTAACGATTACACAGATGTTATTAAAAATCAATTTTCTTCACAAGCTAAAATTTCAGCAAAAGTTTTTATGAAAAGTTTAATTACAAAATTAGCGGCAGAATTACCAATTAAAGATGAAGCTCAAATTGATGAAAAATTAAATGAGTTACTTGTTAAATATAATGAATTAATCAAGCAACAAAAACAAATTGAAGCAGATTTAAATAATTTTGCTGGAGTAACTTCGGCGGTAGTTTTACATAAATTTAACGAAGACTTGCCACTTAATCAAACACTAAGAACAACAATGTTTGACCCAAGAAGCGAATCATTTACCTTTAAACCAGAGCAAATTAAAACAGTTTATTTAGGTTTAGATTTTCTTAAAACTTCGCCAAAAGATTATGTGCACAGTTCATACAAATATCTTGATGCAGAAGAAATGGCCGATTTTGCTGTTTTAGAGTTTGATTTGACAAATTCACAAAACAAATATTCATACATTCAAAATAACACAACTAAAGATTTACAAAAAGAAGTGGTTGTACATGATGCACATGAGCTAGCTCAAGCTTTAACAAATAATTATGCAAAACTAGCTAAAGAAAATCAAGTACACTTTAGCGCTAAAAACTTATATGATCAATATCAAGAAGACAAAAATGCAAAACTACCAAATCAGCAAAACACCCAACCTTTACAACTACCTAAACAATCATTTAACTTATATGCTGTAGGATTCCCTTTAGCTGATTTTGATGCACAATTATCTAAAGACTTTAACAAAGACACAAATCCTTTAAGCGAACCTGAAAAAGCTTCGCTTAAATACACAACAAGTATTTGAGTTAACAAACCAACTGACATTTCTAAAGATCCAGCTGATGTAAATGGTTTAAACCATCAATACGGAAAAGGATTCACTAGAGCGCTAACATGAAGAAATTTCATAGATAAACCTGGTATAGTTGATGCTTTAATTGTTAATCCACAACTTAGTGGTGACAAACCTTTTGAGATTTTTGTTAACGATAATAATAAATCAACATCAATAGAAAATTATAAAAACTCAGTTGTACAGAACAAACCATTTAAAAATAGTTACTATATAACATACGGATTAAATTATGCACTAGGAAGTTGAGCACCTTTAGGTGGGGCTAGCGGAAGTAGCGTTAGAGATAATGACGGAAATGTTGTGGCTATAAATTATTTTGCTAACCAAGCCGCCTTAAGTAGTTTAGCATTTGCCTTTAGAAGTAACGGTATTAACTATGATGGCTTATATGGAAATTACAACATGGAAAAATACGATTTAATTTATGGTGGAGCTCCACAACAGAGAACATCATATAGACAAGCTTTACAAAGTTTATACGGAAACAAAGTAAAAACAAACCTATTTCCTAATGGAACAGACGAATCTAAAATTCCTGATCAATTCAAATTTAAGTAAATTTAATTACAAAACACATTTACATACTTGCGTAAATGTGTTTTTTCTTTTAAAAAGATATAATTTAAATACTAATAAATAATAATTTGGGAGGAAATGGATGATAAAAGAGTTAAAAAACATTAGGACAACATCGATCATTAGTTTAGTGTTTGCTAGCATATTTATAAGTATTTTGGTTATTTTTAGTATTTTTTTATTTATTGATTTAAAAGGATTAATTATTAAATTTGAACAAAATCAATTATCAGATGAACAAATAGTTGAATTTTTTAAGAATATTTTTATATCATTATGATTTTTCTTAGTAATTAGTTGAATTGCTAATTTGGTTACATCAGTTTTATTAGCTGCTAGTGCAGACAAATTCAAACATCTTACAAACCAAAAAACAGAATTAATTTTGAGTATTATCGGGATCTTTTTTGTTTTTTTAAGCTTCGCTACAGCAATTATGCTAATAACCAAAACTAAAAAAATAACCAATAACCTTAAAAATGTTCGCGATGGAGTTATTTTAGAAGAAACAGATAAAATTGTGGCTAATAACTATAAATCTCTAAAAAGTGTTAGTGTTTCTTTTGTTGTTTTATATATTATTTGAATGGTCATTTTTATCTATTTAATAGCTATAGTTATTTTTTCTTTAATAGTATATAAAGTATTTAACACAACCCAAGGCAATATTTTTGTAACAGAACATAGATTTCAAATCTATTTTATTGCGAATTTATCATTTTCTGTTTCATATATTGGCTTTTTACCAATAACTTTATGTTTAATTATTTTTAAAATAGTGTTACTTATTTTATTATTCATAAACAAAAATAAACTTAATTTAGAAGTAGAAGTGATTTTGGCTTCAATTGGAATTATTGTACCTATCTTATCATTGATAACAGCGGTTATAGCGTTATTTAAAATTAATCAAAAATACAAAAATGAAGTGCACTCTCTTCCACAATGAACACTAGAAAACGTTTAAAAAATATTCAAGTTATTCGCTTGAATATTTTTTTTATTTTTTTGCCTACAGAATCTAATAAAGAATAAAATGTGGTAATAAAATTCCACAAATTAAGGCAATACAAGAGTGTTCATAATAAATATGGAAAAAAACTGGAAACATACTATATATAAATATATAGGTATAAAATTAAGACAAATTGTTTGAGGCAAATTGAAGGGGCACAGATGTTTAAAACAAGAAAAAGAAAATTGAAAAATTTAATAATAATGAGCGCTTTAACTACTTCATTAGTTTCTTTAAATGCTTTGTCATGTCAAAAGCAAAATGATGAACTCAACACCCAAAAAGATGAAAATGTTAATGTTGAAGACAATAGTGTAAAAAAGACAAATCAATCAAATCAAAATAACCAAGACTCACTAGATACAAACAAAACACAAGAGCAAGAATCAAAAGTCAAAGAAAGCGAGAATCTTCCTCTTATTGAGGTGGAAGATTTATCTTCAATTAAAGAAGATCACAACAAAGACACCGCAAGCTTAGATCCTTCCCAAGCTAGCGAAGGAAGTTTTGAGGCTGAAGGGAAAGCTACTAACTTAGATTTTTTTGATCCTAATGAAATTAGAAGCGAATCTAAACCGAACATGGATTTAAATGAATATGCTAAGTTGGATGAAAATCAAAGATATGATGTAGATTATGAAGCTCACAAAAAAGCGTATTTAAATCGCTTTGGTGATGTTGTTTACTCAAGTGATAATAAATTTGGAGATGCTATTGTTAATGCTAATCAATACAACACACAAGCGCAAAAACTATCACAACCTTCAAAACAACAAGCACAATTTTTAGGTTTAAGTTACGGTCAGCAAGATCCTAAAAATAATAATCAAACAAAATTATTAATAAACAGTGACAACAAACCGGCCACAAACAAATATTGGGCTACAGCTCAAGGCAATAATGGTAAAGCTAGATATTTAACAAATCAAAAATATAAAAACATCGCTCTACAAACGTTTTCAATTCAATTTATAAATGCAAAACCTAATTCAAAAGATTTTCAAACACATTTTGGAACAGCTTGAATTTTAGATTATAAACTAGATGAAAATGGAAAATACCCTACAAAATGATACCTAGCCACAAACGTGCATGTAGCAAATTTATTTATTAAAAATGCTCAAGATGGTAATTACAACTCTCGCTCTATGTCTGAAGAAGAAAAAAATAACTACAATCTTATGAGCCAAAAATTATCTACTTTACAAGAGTCACAAAAACAAATTACTGACGAGTATTTACCTTATGATCAGTATCTAAAATGAAACGCTGACTTACAAAAATTTGACTCATATGATAAAAGCGAAAAATCCAGAGTTGTTTATGATTTAAATTTAATCGCTACACAAAGGCATCAAAATTTAGTTAAACAAATGCAAAGTATTGAAAATGATATTAATTATTACACAAGCACAAACAAAAATTCAACAAAAGTAACTGAATTAAAGGCACAAAAATCATCACTTTTACAAGAATTAAATCGCTTAGGTGATTTTATTAGAAGTGATTTTCAAAATGCTCAAAAAATTTATTTAAAAGAATTAATTAACGAAGCTAAAAGTAAATTAAAAATTCAAGACTTGCAAATGATTGAACAAAGACACCATTCTTTAGAAGTGCAATATACAAAAAACAGCGAAGAAATTAAGTCAATTGAAGCTAAAATGTCGCTGATGCCTTTTTATACTAATAAAGTGGTGCTTTCTAAATTCACTGAAGATACAGAAATTAATCAAACACTAAGAACAACCGAATATGATCCTCGTTCAATATCATTTATTTTTGAACCTTCCCAAGTTAAAACAGTGTATTTAGCTTTAGATTTTCTTAAAACTTCACCAAAGGATTATGTACATAGTTCATATAAATATCTTGATGCAGAAGAGATGGCGGATTTTGCTGTTTTAGAGATAGATTTAGAAAATAATTCAAACAATTATGAATACACTCAAAACAACAATATAAAAAATTTAGTTAAAAAAGTTCAAGTAAATGATGCGCAAGAGTTAGCTAGAATTTTTAGTAGCGATTATGCAAAATGATCAAAACAAGATCAAGTTTCATTTAGCAATAAAAATTTATACGATACATATGAACAAGATAAAAAACAAAAAATTAAAGTTAACAACACACAAGTAGATAAATATAAATATAACTTATATGCACTAGGATTTCCGCTTGCACAGTTTGATGGGCAACTACAAAAAGATTTTAATCCTAATTTCTCAAGTAGAGCAGTTGATGAAATTGAAGCAGATAACAGAAGTACAAGTATTTGAATTAACAAACCTTCCTATTTATCAAAAGGAGTAGAAAACGAAAAAGATTTAGATCATCTTTTAGGTAAAGGTTACAATAGAAGTTTAACCTTTAGAACTTTTAAAGATAAACCAGGAATAGTGGATGCAATTATTGCCAATCCTCAAATTAACGGAAATAAACCTTTTTCATTGTTAATTAATAGTGATAATAACAAAAGTGGTATTGAAAATTTTGACTCTAGCGTTATTCAAAATAATAAATTTACAAATAACTACTATATAACATACGGACTAAATTATGCACTAGGAAGTTGAGCACCTTTAGGCGGAGCTAGCGGAAGTAGTGTTAGAGATAATGACGGGAATGTTGTGGCTATAAACTATTTTGCTAATGATGCGGCTTTAAGCAGTTTAGCATTTGCATTTAGAAGTAACGGTATAAATTACAACGGTTTATACGGAAATTACAACATGGAAAAATACGATTTAATTTATGGAGGCGCTCCACAACAGAGAACTTCATATAGACAAGCCTTAGAAAGTTTATACGGTAAAAACTTTAAAAGTAATTTATTTCCTAATGGTGTTGGTCAAGAACAAATACCTGAAGAATTTAAATTTAATAACTAATTAGACAAGGAGCTATTATGACCAAAGCAAAAGCAAAAAAATTATTAATAGCAGCATCTATGATAGGTGGAGTGGTAGTTGGAAGCTTAAGTGTTTCAGCAATTATTATTAGTTCAACAAGCCAAGACACTACATCAGCAAAATTAATCATTAATGATTCAAACGACAAAAACATTTTGCGTTCTGAAGAAATTGTTTATAACGACAAAAACAACTCTATTTTAGATAGAAACGTTGAAGTGGTTACAAAAGAAAAAGAAGAAGATAAAATCACAACAATTAACTTTGTTTTAAAAGGCGAAATTGTTGGGGTAAAAACTTTTGCTAATTTACAAACAACTGAAGATATTGTTTTAAGCGATTATTTACCAACAGGTTTTAAATTAGCTAAAGAAGAAAATAAAATTGTTTTAAACGAAGTTAATAATGTAGAAGTTATTCAAGAAGATGTTAAATTTACAACAGTTTTTGATTTTGTTTATAACAACACAACAATTAAAGAAATTACTATTCAAACAATTAATGATGAAGCTATTGATGTTCAAAAAATCTTACCTGCAGAATTACAAGCTGAATATAGAATTAAATTTGAAGAGGGATTTAACTTACAAATAGGAGCAACAAACAAAATTCCTCTCGAAAAAATAACTAAAAAATTTGTTACTAAAATTATTTATAAAACAGCACAAAAAACTCTTTTAGAAAAAGATTTTACAACTTATGACGATCAAAAAGTAAATTGAGAGAGTGCAATTCCTCAAGGTTATGAATTAGCTAATAAAGAACAAGAAGTTGTGATTAACAAAAACCAAACTAATGAAATTCTTTTAGTTGAAATTAAAAAAGAAGAAGTTGAAGAAGAAATAAAAGAAGAAGTAGTGGTCCCTAAAGTCGAAGAAGTTGTTATGGTCGAAACTACTCTTAAATTCCGTAATTTCGGTAAATTCTTTGAGGAAATAAAAATTTCAACACCACAAGATTCAACAATTAATGCGGCTCAATATTTACCACAAGGATATTCATTTGTAAAACAAAACACCGACAAATCAGGTGGAATTATTATTGTTGATGTTAAAAAAGAAACTAAAGAATATACAACAACATTACGTTTTATAAATAATGGCCAAGTTGTACATACAAAAAGTAATATAAAAACTTATGGAGACAACCCAATTCAAGTTAATTTATATTTACCTGAAGGTTATGAACTAGTTAATAAAAATCAAACTGCTGTATTAGGACAAATTAACGACATTCCAGTTAATTTAATTGAGAAAAAAGCAGTGGAAGAAAACCCTAAAGAAGAAACAACTCCTGCTGTTGTTATAAAACCAAAAGAAGTTGTTGAAGAAGAAATAAAAGTAGTTACTCCTCCATCAACTACAGTTACAGAAGATACTAAACCTCAAGCACCAAAAGAAGAAAAAAATCCAATTGAGATTGATAAATCTTTCGAAGTTCTTAAAGAAACAGAAGCAATCAGAAAAAAAGAAGGTAACTTCAACACAACTTTAGATAATCAACCAGATATAGATGTGAAATTAGAACCAACCAAACCAACTAGCTCAGCTGACAAAGAAGAAATTATCAGAAAAGCTCAAGAATCTGTTCAAAGAATAAAAAGAATTGCAGATAAATATTCAAAAGCTTCAAGTTTAACAGACGCAGATTGAAAAGAAATTCACGACGCATTAGGAGTGACAAGTCAGTGAGAAGATAATTTCAACTGATTTAAAAATAATTTATACGATTTAAGTCCAGGTAGAGATAACTTTACACACTTTAAACTCTCACTTGATTGAGTAAATAGAGAATTTCAACAATATAAAAACAAAGGAATGATACCTGTTTTAAACTGACAAGGTGGTGGTATTATTTATGCATTTGATTATGTTAATGAAAAAGATAATCCTGTATTAAATAGTTATATTAAATTAAACGAATCTAGAACATTTGGAAGCAGCAATAAATATCCACATCGTGATCCTTCATCAGTTGCAAATGGAGACTATCCAGGATGAAGTAAAACAGCTGTAACAAACGAGTATTCACAATTTGGTGCTAGTGTAAATGACGGAGTAGAAATTTTCAAATATACAATTAATCCAGATAATAACACCCCAGGAAACAGAGAACCAAAAGTTATAGCTGTGTTAGATGCTACAAACAAAAACGGATACGCTAAATTCCTTGATATTCTTAAAAAAGCTGATCAAGCAGGAAAAAGAATTGATGGTATAGTAATTAAAAGAATTGGTGAATTAAATGAATCACAAAGTTTCAGAGATACTTTAAAAGACATGCCTGAATCAATTAAAAAAGTTTCATTATTCTTTACTGGTAAAGACACAAGTTCAGTTTATGCTTTAAAAGATAAAAAAATTGATGAAGTTGAGATTTTTACAAGTGGTTCATTTACAAAAACATATGATAAATACTGAGGAATTGATCCTATTTCATTTAAAAATACTAAAGTTATTAGTTTTGATTGAAACGCTCACCAAGATTACGGAACAAATGTTAACGTAAGTCAATCAATCGTATTCAATACTTTAAGATTCCAATCAAGCAGTATAAGTGAAATTAACGAAGGTCTATATATGACTTTTGTCTCAAGACGTGGAGAAAGAATTTTCCAAGGTATTATGCCTGGAAGTTATCCTACAATTTTAGATTTTTCTAAAACTTCATTACAATCAATGAAAGGGCTTGATTTACACGGATACGCATTTTATGAAGTTGTATTCAACTTAACATCAAACACATTTACAGTTGATTTAACAACATTATCACAGCAAAATTGAAAAAATCTTTTAGTTAAAGGACCAAAACGTCCTGAAATTAACTTTACAGGAAAACAAATTCAAAACTTACACTTAAAAGGTTCGACAATTTCAAACAATTACGGTCAAGATCTATATGGATTAATGGAAGGTTTAAGAAACTACAGTCTAAATGTTTATGTAGATTCAGAAGCTATGAAAAACGCAATTTTAAGCACTAGCGCTTGAAGAAGTTTCGGTTCAAACAAAAGAATTTTTGTTGGTAATCCACCAGTAAACTCTAATGGTGCTTCATCATCATTTAACGCTGGAGGTTTCGATGACTAATTCACACGCTTCAGTTAAAACAAAAAAGAACAACTCATCTTTTTTAAGTGAATTTAAATTTGAAGTAAAAAAATATTTTGTTTTTAATGTTAAAAATATTCTCTTATGGATTAATTATTTATTTATATTCGCCTTAAGTGCAGCTTATTTATTCTTAGTGCCAAGATTCTTTAACGAAAAAGGAATATCGTTTAACACGCTTTTTGATTTTAGTTCTTATCAAAATCAAGGTTACAACTTTGTTTCTTTATATTCGTATTTCTTTATGTTCTTAATAATGCTAATAACATTAACTAAAAACGCAAATAATATTAAAAAGAATTTCTTTAATTCGCTTTATTATCTGCCTTGATATGTATTATATTTATCACTTTCTATAGCCACACTAGTAATTTTAGATTATGGTAGTGATTCTGATTTAATGTTATTGTTTTACAAAAATTTAATAATTATTCCATTATTGCTTTTAAACTTCAGTTTTGAGTGATTCTTAACTATTAAAAAATATAAAGCAAGCCCAATTAACTCCAAAGAACAAAACTTTTATTATGTATCAATATTTTTTAGATTTGTTATTATTGCTCTTTATTTAACTTTATTCTACTTATTTATAAGCGGTAACAACAACAAAATTTTAAGTGTAGATACTTTATTTGTCGAAAATCAATTTATTAATTTTTGAAAAGCCAATTTATTAACTAATCATTTTGTTAATGTTATTTATTTAACATTGGCCATTAGTGCAATGGTTTTTGTTGTAATTCTCTCAAGAATTAACTGAGTTTTAACAACTAATAAAAAAGAAAAAATTAAAAACTTTTTTAGCACTCAAACATATGTTTTATTAAGTGTTTTTGTTGCTGCACTAATTTGATTTGCTTACAATTTAATTACATTAGACTTTAATGATTTTATTATCATTAAACCAAAATTAGATTTTTATCCTTTTGTGTTTTATTTATTGCTAAATATCATAATTGTTTCTATTGTTACTTTTTTAAGCTACTCTTCAAAACTCAAAAGTTTCTCAGTAAATATCATTAGTTTTATTAATCTATTGGCGATTTTGGTAATTTTTAGCTTATCAATTATTTTAAGAAGTTTTGATATTGATCGTTTAAATGATACTGTTATTGTTTTTATTAATGCTTTAGCGATTTTACTTTTATTTATCAATTCAATTATCAAAACCAAAAACAAAAACTTGTTCACATATATTATTTACACAATTTTATTTATATCAATCTACTTCATTTTAATTTTCCAAATTTTTGAAGTTTATTTACTTAATCACAATAACAATCAACTCTCAAGTATTCCAAGTCCATACAAAATTGTTGATTTTTGAATAATTTGATCAATTTTAGTTCTTTTTGTTTATTTATTCGCCCAAGCTGCAATTTGATCATATAGCGGATATGTAATATACAAACATAATAAAAAAAATAGAAAGTTAGGAGTAAAAAATGTTTAATAACTCAAAGACCAAAAAAATAAGAGACAAAAACAAAAGCGATTATCAAAAATATCAAGAAATGGTTTTTAAAGATTATTACACTCTTAAAAATTCTGATTCTTTTATTAGTTTTGACCAAATTAAAAATCAACTTTTGATCATTAATCACATAAGTGAAGATGATTTGGTAACCGTACAACTTTTTGATGAAGCTCAAAAGCATTTTCTAAAACATGAACAACTTATTTACAGAGATTTTGTTTTAGGTTGAACTAGAAATCCACGTTTTAGCTTAACACAATTAATTCCAAGTATTAGTGATTTTGAAAGTTCTAATGTTTTAAGTTTTAATATCAACACAAGCAAAGACAAAAGAACAGATTTTATCATTAGTCAATATAATGATTTAATTACAAGATTACTAAAAGAAAATAACCCAATTGAAATTCTTAAAGACGTTATTTTATATTTTGATTCTAACACCAAAAAAATAAAAGTATTTTTCGCGCCAGGTTTAATTAAAGATGAATTTGAAAAACTTGACTTCTAAAATCGAAAGTCTTGAAAAAATTTCAAAAATATTAGAATCAAAGAAAAATATAACTTTAATTAACATATTAAAGTTATCTAAACAAGTTGGAAAATATTTTGATAGAGCTCAGCAATCTAAAGATTTTATTGATTTTATTAACTCTAAATATGAAATCAACAATAATTTATTAATTCCCCAAAGTTCTATTTTAAAGCCGAATAAGAAAAATAAAGAAGCGCTAAATTATCAATATCCTTGTATTTATGTTTATGTTTCTGAAAAACAGGAAAATAACTTAAATTTATATAGTAAATTCGAAAAACAACTAGATAATATCGTTAATTTTAAAAGAGATTATTTTATTGCTATAGGAGAGAGCGCTTTAAAATATACTCAACAAAAAAACGCTAATGTCATTTTTTCATATAAGGAAAATGATGTTGAATATTTAAGTGATTTCTTACCTAAACTTATTGATAAATTTATCAATAGTAATGGTTTTCATAATGTTAAATTTATTATTAACTCTTCTAAAACTAAAGACAAGATTCTTAATGTTTTACCCATAGATAAAATTAATTTTGAATTAAGTCACAAAAATAACATCTTGAATGAGAAATTTGATATTAAAAACTTAAAAATTTATCCAGATATTGAAGAATTTGCCAAAAGCGAAGTGACAAACTATTTAAATTATATGATTTTAAGTTTACTAGTCGAAAGTGCGCTAATTAGAGAAAAATATATCTTAGTAGATCAAAATCAAAAAATTAATGATCTAGATAAAAAAATAGCATTAAAAACACGTATGTATTTAAGAGCAAAAAGAGAATTAGAAGTTGAAGAAATTTCAATTTTAACCAAGAAAAAAGATTTATTACACACAAATGAGGTAAGTGATGATCAAAATTAAATTTGTTTCTTCAGATTATTCTAAAACTTACATTGAAGCACTTAATTTACAATTAAACGTACACAACAAAGATCGATGAGAAAAACTTAAAACTAACTCTATCGCCAGCTTTGAAACTTGTTTTTTTAGAATTGAAACTTCTAAAAATAACTATCAATACTACATTTTAAACAACGTCTTTATGATTTATGTTAATAACACAATTACAATAAATTTTAAAAACAAACTAACACTTTACACACAAACTAACAATTCTAGCCAAATTAAAGATTACACAAATATCATTAAAGCACTTAAAGAAGAATTAAGATACTACAACTCATTAAATAACTTAAATATTTCAGAAGTTGAAGAAACTAAAATTAATTCTTTAAAACAAAAAATTAATAAATACGAAATTTTAAATAACTTCTCACTAATCAAAAACACAAAGGAGACTAATAATGAAAATTAGAAAAAATAGATGACTAATTTTATCTGCATCATTAGTTCCTTTAAGCGCTTTTAGTTTTGTTATAAGTGCTAACGAAACTGAAACAACCACTAATAATAACCAAAACCCTGATAATAACGACGCTTCAGACGAAGAAACTAAAACAATTTCGCCAGATTTTGATACTTTCAAAGAAAAAGCGGCTGAAAAAATTAAAATCAGGCTCGAGACTTTATTAGTTGAAATTAAAAAAACTTTAAACCAGCAAGTTTTAAGTTTAAACGAAACTATCGATAAAATCGCTGAAGCTGATTTTAAACCTACTTTAGCTAAACTTATTTATTATCAAAAGTTTATCCAGTATTTTGATAAAAATAAAGATAAAATTGTCAATGACTTTAGTGATTCAGCTCTAAACCCTACATTTTTAAATGTTTTAAGTAGTGTTAAAAACTACTATAAAGCTGACATAACACTTTTGGATGAAGATTATAATCCAATTATTTTTTCTAAAGATAACCCTCAACAAAATTATGATCAAATAGTAAAAAAATATAACGGACAAATTAATGATGTAACACCAAAAACTTCAGAAAATGTTGTTACTTTAGAGGAATTAGAAAAAACAATTAATGATTATTATGACGCTTATAATACAGAATTAGAGAAAATATTAACTAATAAAGATGATTTACCTAAATTAGAAGAAATTAAATTTTCTAATAACGAAGAAGATAAACAATATTTAGATCTTAAGGTACCAGAAAATTACGCTAATTGAGATGAATATTTTAAAGAAAAATTACAGTTAAGAAACACAATTTTTGATATTGAACAAAATAAAAACTATACTCAAGAAAAACAACCTCCAACACCTACACCAGCAGAGGATCCTTCGAAAAATCCTCCTATAGTTGTGGATGATTCGCAAATTGATAAACAACTTAACAAAATAATTCAAGAAAATATTTCAAGACTGCCAGCTTATATCGATGTTAATGCTTTTAATATTTCGCCAATTAACTTAATTAATGAATTCAAGCAAGATCCTATTGAATTCAATAAAAAAGGCTATTTAGTTTTTGAAAATTCAATTTTAAGCCGTTTTGACTATCAATTAGTTAATTTAGAAAATGTTGAAGGGCATTTAGTGGCAACAGCCAAAATTTATGATCGTCTAAGCAAAAGTTTTTCAGCTGAATACAAAGTTAATGTTATAAAAAGAAGAGATGAAAGTGTTCAAATTAAATACAACATCTACAATAAAATACTTTCAAATTTATTTAAAAACTTTTATGAAGCGCTTGGTATTGGGGATATGATGCTCTTTAGCTCATTATCAAACAAAGACATTAGCCTAAGTGTATATAGAATGATATATGTAGCTGTACAACTTATTAATAAAGAAGAGTACAAAAATCAATTAAAACAAATTATCGCCAACGATACAAGCGTGCTAAATAACTTAGTAAATCAAAAAATTAATTCAGATTTTGAATCATTAAAAACTAATGATTTAACTTCTGATTTAGTTAGTCAATTAAGTTTACTTGTTAATAAATCTTTAAGTAATTCATTAATTAATGGAAATACCTTTTTTAACTTTCTAGCAGTTGAATATGACAAAGTATTTCGCGATCAGTTTATTCAATATATTCGTGTAAATAAAGAAAAAATTCTTGATCAATTTAGACTTTTAAGACTAGATCCTCAAAAATTAGAAAACGCTGTTCAAACTACAAGAAAAGATATTTCATACTTAAGAGGAATAACAAGTGAAAACAATTATTCTGATTCGCATATTGAAAATATTTTTAGTAAATACAAAACTATTCAGTCTCAAATTTACAATTTAGGAGTAGTTTCTACAACAACATACAAAAACTTCAGTGAAGATGCGCAAATACAAGAAAAATATAAAACCGCTTACAATAATTTAATAGTAGAGAATAAATTTGTGATTACAGCAAATAAAATTCTTTTAATTATTTTAGGTTCTATTATTTTACTTTTCTCACTGATTTTAAGTGCTATAAGTGCTTTAATGTATAAATTTAAGCGTTCAAAAATTATACAAAAAACAAATTCTAAAATTTGATTCTCCTTAGCAATAAGTGGTGTTTCATTTGTGATTGGTATAATCATTTTAGTTTTAGGATTAATTTAAAAGAAAGGCAAATATGAAAAATACAAATATTAAAATAAGTGCTGTTTTTGACTATGTTATAGAGATAGAGGGAGAATTTGATTACGAAAATAATCAACTTTTTTGCTTAGAAAATGATCCTAATACTAAAGTAATGGTAATTAGTGCTACAAAAAATAAAGCCTATTGTTTAGGAGATAAAACAGCAGACGAATACAAAGTAGGTCAAAAAGTTAAACCAATTGAGCAATCAACAACAATTACTACATCAAGCAAATTATTCGGAAGTGTTATTGACATATTCTCAAATGTTTTATATTCTAAAAATACTAACACAAGCGAATATGTTTATCCTAATACAAGTAGCGCCTTTAATAAACCAAACCAATTAATGGATTATTTACCACTTAATGAACAACTTAATACAGGTTATAAAGTTATTGATTTATTAATACCTATTGGTAGAGGACAAAGAGAATTAATTATTGGTGATAGAAAAACAGGAAAAAGTTTTATCGCTTTAAATACAATAATTAATCAAAGAAACGAAAATGTTAAAAACATTTATGTAATGATAGGTCAACAACAAAATCAAGTAGCTTCAGTGTATGAAATGTTAGATAAATATTCAGCATTAAATAACACAATTATTATTTATGCACCTGCAGACAAGCCATATCAGCAATATTTAGCTCCATACATTGGTATGGCTCACGCTGAAAATATAGCTCATGAAGAAGATGTTTTAATTGTATTTGATGATTTAACTACACACGCAAACATTTACAGAGAGATGGCGCTTTTAACAAACAAACCAGTAGGTAAAGAAGCCTTTCCAGGTGATATGTTCTTTGCTCACAGTAGATTATTAGAAAGAAGCGGTAAATTCGTAAACAAAAAAAGTATTACAGCCTTACCAATAGTTCAAACAGTAGATAACGACATCACAAGCTTAATAGCAAGTAACTTAATTAGTATTACTGATGGGCAAATTGTTACTAACTCTAACATCTTCGCATCTAATAAATTACCTGCTATTGATGTTGATTTATCAGTTTCACGTATTGGTGGAAGCGTACAAAAACCACATATAGCCAAAAGTGCTAGTGAAATTAAAAAAATATATACTTCATACAAAAGACAAATGAAACTTAGTTCCCTTAAATATGACTTAAACGATAAAACTGGAAGTTTAATTTTAAGAGGACAATTAATTGAGCGTTTATTTAATCAAAAAGGTGTAAGTTTATATTCTGAAAAAAATACATTTTTATTTTCAAAAATGATTTCATGAGGATTATTAGAACACATTAATGAAGTTGATTTAGCACTTAAATTCTTAAATGTTCTTATTAAAGAAAACCAAATAGCTTCAAGTGTTTTTGAACAAATCTTAAGCAACACAATTAAAGATGAAGAATTAGCTAAAGACTTTTTTGCCTTTAGTTTAGACCAATTTGCTAAAGCCAAAAATTTAAAATGAAAACTTAAATTTAACCATGATTTTGTTAAATTTGAAACAGAAGAATTTAAAAATATAGTACAACTAACAGGAGAGTAAAATGAGTGCAAAAATATCTAAATTATGAAATGATGTTATCGAAGTAGAATTTAAAAATGAAAATGCCGCTAGCGTTGATTACATTTTGACTACAGAAGATAAATTAGCAACATTTATTGTTAAAAAAATTATTAATGACTCTAAAGTTTATGCTGTTGTTATTGATTCTTCTAGAAATTTAAAATTAAATGAAGCTTTAGTAAATACTAACCAAAAATTCCAAGTAGCTGTTGGTGAAAGTGCTAAAAACAACATTTTTGACGTTAAAGGTAATAGTTTATTAAATAAAAATGATGATTTAAAATATGTAGAAATTAACTCAACAATTAAAAACAATGACAACTATCAAGTTCAAAACGAAATTTTAGAAACAGGAATAAAAGCGATAGACTTTTTCATTCCTATTTTAAAAGGTTCTAAAATTGGAGTTTTTGGAGGGGCTGGAGTTGGTAAAACTGTTTTAATGAAAGAGATTATCTTCAACCTTTCAAAAAATCAAAACAAAACTTCTTCAATTTTTATTGGTAGTGGAGAGCGTAGCCGTGAAGGGGTTGAATTATATAATGATTTAAAATTCTCTAATTTAATGAAAAACTCTTCAATGTATGTTTCAAAAATGAACGAAGCAGCCGGAGCGCGTATGACAATTGTGCCTGCTGGTATTACTGCTGCTGAGTACTTAAGAGATACCCAAAAAGAAAATGTTTTATTATTCATTGATAATATTTTCCGTTTCTTACAAGCTGGTAGTGAGGTTAGTGCCTCTTTAGATAAAAAACCATCTTTAGGTGGATATCAATCAACACTTAATACAGAAATATCAGCTGTTGAAAATCGTTTATTTAGTAATCAAAACGGTTCAATAACATCATTCCAAACCGTTTTCTTACCTATGGATGATTTAAGTGATCCTTCTGCTGTTGCAATTTTTAACCACCTTAATGGTAGTTTAGTTTTAAGTAGGGATGTAGCAGCACAAAACATTTTCCCTGCTTTTGATGCGTTAAATAGCTCAAGCAGCAGTGTTGATCCAAAAATTATTGGTCAACAACACTATGAAGCGATTTTAGAAACAAAACGTGTTTTACAAAAATATAAAGAATTAGAAGATGTTATTTTAATCTTAGGTTTTGATGAATTAGATGAAGAATCAAAAAGAGTTGTTAAAATAGCCTTACAATTACAAAACTTCTTTAGTCAATATTTCTTTATGACAGAACACTTTACACACGAAAAAGGAGTTTTTGTCCCTAGAGAAAAAACAATTGAAAGCGTAAGTAGAATTTTAAATGGTGAATTTTTAGAAATTCCCGCTGAAAAATTTGCTTATATTCAAAGTGTTGACGACTTAAACAAAACAAAAACTCAACAATAATTAAAACCCAACTAAAGCTAGTTGGGTTTTTAAATTCACTATTATCCTGACACCAACAATTGAGCCTAAAACAAAAGCACGCTAATTAAGCGCGCTTTTTGTTATTGTTGATTATCTTCTTTTTTCTTTTTGGCAGCTATTAGTCATCATATTAATGCTGAAGCTGGAATTATTAATAGTAATAGTAGTAATCAATAAAGATTGTCTTTAGTTTGTAATTTAGGAGTGTAAGTTTTTAAAATACTTTGAATAATTTTTGGTAAGTCTTGAGAATTAGCTACATTAGTGTAGTTATTTAATTCTTCTTGAGTTACTTGTGTTTTATTAATCATTTCAAAAATTTGGTTCTCAAGTATAATTTGTTTTATTTTTTGGTTTTGTTGTGAATTATCTTTGTTTGCTGCTTGAATAAATCCATCTTTATTCACTGATTTAAGTGATTCACTCATATTGACAAATGTAACGATTTGACTTGTGTTTTGTTTAATTTTATTAAGTAAGTTTTGATTAATTTGATCAAAAGTATTTTCTAAGTTAAGTTGATTTTTAACTTCACTTAAATTATTAACAAGTTCTTTAATTTGATTAATGTACTGGTTATATTTGTTTTTGTCTTCAGAATTTTGGTAATCTAATTCTTGATATTTTTGGAATAAATCATTTAAATTATTTAGTTGTTCAATAGCTAAAAGAGAATCTTTTGCACTTTGAGTAAAAGTTTGATCGTCTTTAATTTGAGCAATTAAATCTTGAGTTTTATCTTTAAGTATTTGATCGTATTTATTAATTAAAGACTTTAGGTTTTGCAATATTTGTTCTTTAAGAGAATCATCTTCATTTACAGGTTTTTGTGCTGAAGATTCATCTATAAAATTATTGATTATGTTTTCAGCTTCAGTTATTGCGTTATTAAAATCATTAGTAAAATCTATTTGTTCAATTTGATTTTGAGCTTGATTTTTAAGATCTAAATCAGCTTGATCATTGTTGTTAATAACATCTTTAAAGTATGATTTTAAATTATTTTTTAATTCTTGTTCTAAGTTATTAACTTCAGCTTTATTTCAGTTATTATTTTCTTTTTCAACAAAGGTATAATTACCAAAATCATCTTTGTTTATAGGTGTATTTGTAATTAATTTATTAGCTAATTCAATACCGTCACTAATGTTTTTGATTTGAATATCGCTTGCTGGATATTTGTTTAAATCATACGCTTGTAAAATGTCTTTAGTAGTTTTTAAATCTCCCATAGCAGCATTTAAAGAATCAATTTCTTCAATTACTTGCGCTGAAGTTTTAAAAGTGTTATTTTGATATTTAGAATCTAAAAGTTTAGGGTTATTAACGGATTTTTTTAATTCATCTTTAGCGTAAGAAATTTGATCTTTATTTAAATTTGGATAATCTGAATCTATTTTGTTTGTTAATTGTTGCTTAAGAGTGTTTTCTACTTGCGCTTTTTCAAAATTACTTTGAGCTTGTTTTAGTGATGTAGAAGATTTGATTAAGTCACTAAAGTTTGATATTTCAATATTTGAAAGATACTCTAAATTAGCTACTGCTAAGCTTCAGTTTTGTTTTTGTTCGTTTAATTGTTCAATTTCTTGATTATTTAAATGTGCGTAGTTTAATTTATCAATAGCCTCTTGAATTTGTTCTTGTGTTGCTGGGAATGTGTTTATAACATTTTTGGCAAACTCTAAAGCCTCATCAACTTTTGGAGTTTTGTTTTCAAGTTGTAAAACTTCGTTGTATTTATTAAACAATTCATTTTTGTTTTTCAAATCTTGTAGTTGTTCAAAAGTTTTTATATATTCTAAATACATATGTCAACTTGAATCTTGAACTAAAGTTTTAGCTTCATTTAATTTTGGAATAATTTCGGAAGCTAAATCTGTTTTTTGCTCAAGTGATTGCACTAAAATACTTAAATTGTTTTTGGTTTTAGTCATTAAATTTTGTGCAGAAGTGTTGATACTTTCTAAATCATTAATTGAGTTTGAAACTTTATAAACATCTTCTTGAGAGTGTTGTAAATTATTTTGGTAGTAATTTAAGATTTGTTCAGCAGTAAAAGTTAATTGATTTAAGTTAGTTTTTAACTTTAACGCTTCAGTTTGTGTATCTGGGTTTAAAAGATCGTTTCACTCTTGTGATTGATCATAAATTTCTTTTAAATGCGCTAAATCAATTTTAAAATTAATTAAATCAATATTGTCATTAATTTCTTCGATACTGTTAGAAGAGTTGATTTGATTTTTAATTATTTCTTTTGTGTTTAAGTCAATTTCATTAGTTTGATTTAACAAATTTAACGCATATTCTTTAGCTACTTCAATTAACTTATCATATATATTATTAATTTGTTCAATATCAGAAGCTTGTTCAAAGTTATTTTGTTGTTTGAAATTATCTTTGTTAGGTATTTTTGACAAGTTAATTAAATTATCTAAATTATCTTTAGCTAAGTTAGTTGCCTCATTTAAGTTTTGTTCGATTTCAACAAAATTTGAATAGTATTCTTTAGCAATATATTGATTTTTTTGGTTTTGATCAAGTGTTTTAGAAGTTACTATTAAAGCATTTGCATTTTGTTTAGCGATATTTAAGGCTTTGTTTTCAATATTGGCTAAATCTTGCGCTAATGATTTGGCACTATTTAAAGCTAATATTTCTTTGGCTAATATCTCTTTATTTTCTTCATTTAAAAGTGTTGGATTAACATTGTTAATTTCATTTAATAAAGTTATTTTAGCTAAATTAATATTTGCACTTAAGTCCGCACTTAAGTTTGCAATTAATTCTTCGACATTGTTTTGTAATGTTGTAAATTGCTCTTTATTTACAAAATTTGTGTTAGAAATAGTTTCTATTTGTAAATTAAAATCATTTAATCTATTTTTATATACAAGCAACTCTTGCTCGATATATTTAGCAAAATCAGCATTTTCAAATTGACTTAAGTTAAATGCATAATCACGTGCTACATTTAAGTATTCACCAATTTTATTATCTAACATTATTGCTAAATCTTTGACACCATTAGCAGCAGACTGAGAATCTTGTGTTAAGGCCACTAATTTAATAGATTCTTTTTGAGTTAGATAAATGATGTTAGATAAATCAACATCATAACTAAAGTTATTAATTTCTGCTCAAGTTTGGAATAAATTGTTTCTTACTGTGTTAACGTAGTTTTTGTCAGTGTTAGTAGCTGTGTTAAGTAAGTTTTGAGCATCATTTAAAGCATCTTCAAATCTGGTTTTTAAATCTTCGTTAGCTAATTTATAAGAATTAGTTTTTCTAAATTCAACTGGATTAATATCATTTACTGTATTTTTTAATTCAACATAAGCATTATTTAAATCTTTGGTTGATTGTAAAATTGAAGCTAAAGCGCTTGAATTATCAACAACAGATAAATTGATATTTGCATTAGTTTTAATTGACTCATCAATGATTGAGAGCTGATTAATTTCATCAATTGCATTTAATTTTTTAAGGATTAATTCAACAGAGGCTGTTCTGGCTGCTACTGTTTTTCACTCATTTAAAAGATTGTTTTTCAATTGAGCATTATTTAAAGCATCAATACGCACTTTAGCTTGTTTCATTAGTGCGTTTAAACTTGTAGCCAATTCAACAAATCTGCTTTCAGCGTCTTCTGAAATAATTTTTTCTTTATATTGACCTAATTGTGTTTGGTTTAAATAACCTAAATCGACAATCTCTTGGTATTTGGCCTTTTTGAAATTATTATTTGTAATTGCTTCATTTAAAGCGTTGTTAACAGCTTCTTTAGTTGTTGCGCTGTTAATTTGGTTTTTAAATGCATCTTTTTTATTTTGTCTTAAAAATTCTTGTTGATTTAAAGTGTTTATAGCTTGTTTTTTAAGATTATGTAATTCAATTTGATAATTTAAGTTATTTAAATCAGCTTCTAAAGTGCTTTTTAAGTTTTCAAATTGATAATTATTATGCGGAAGTGTTATTTTTATATCGTTTTTAGCGGTATTTATTGCATTAGTTAAGGAACTAAAAGCAGGGCTTAAGCTTGTAGCTTCAGTAATTTTTGTTTTTATTTGTTCAATAATATTATTAATAGTTTTGAGATTAACATCTCCATTAAGTTCATTAAATTTGTTTTTTATGTCGTTGTTTAAGCTTGATACGTTATTTTTTAGATTATTAATATCACTAATACTACTTAATGTTGCATTAGGATTATTTGTGTGTGTTGTTAAGTTTTTAAGAGAATTATCAAAATTTGTTTTAGGTTGAATTGAACTGTAGGCATATTTATTAAGTTCATCTTTGGTTGTTGTTTGTGTTAAATTGTTATTTTTGATATTTGTGTATTTTGTAACATTTTCAGAAGCTTGAACTAATGTGTTATTTAACTGCACACTAGCATCAATAAATTTTGCAGCTTCTTCTAAATTAGCTGAATTGATCATTAATTCAACAATTTGGTTATAGTAATGAGAATTTAAAGTTGTAGGTATTTGAGCAATTAATTTATCTAATTCCTCTTTTCCATTTAAAGCTCTTAAAGCATCATCAAAAGCTTGATTGTAACTTTTGATGTTATTTAAAGATTGTTGTGATATGTATTTATCAGCTCCAAATTCAATTAAGGAAGCGTCCTTGGTTTTATCTAAATTAGCAAAAGTTAATTCAAAGTTATCTCTTTTTTGCTTATTTGAAAATTTATAAGCTACTAGGCTGTTTATGTATTTTGAGTTTGTTGAATATTCTTCAAATGTTATTTTTGTACTTATATTTTGCTTAACTTTAGGACCTAGAATTTTGTTTTGTTCAGCTAAGATTGATTGTTGGTTAATTTCAAAAATATAACCATATCATTTTTGTTTATTTGAATCGCTAAAGTGTTGAGGATTTCAATCGTTCATCAAACCACTTAAAAGTGCATCTTTTTGTTGTTGTGTTAATACATTGTTAGCTAAATTTAAAGTAGATGCACTTGGGTTTTGAACAAGAGCGTTTTGTTTTACTAAACGAAGTAAAACATCTTTATTAATTCCAGTTTGTGTAAGAGAAACGCTAACTTCGTCTTTTCATGTTTCGTTTTTGTATTTTAAATCTTGAGCGTTTTTAAATGTGTTTCCGTGATTTGGTCTTTCAAAGACTAATCCTCTTTTAGAAACATTAAAGAAAGCGCTTTGAGTTTGTCCATCTTCTAATTGCGGAAATTTTATAACAGAACTTACATATTGAGTGTTCATTTCGTAGTTTTTAATAAAACTCACCGAACCTTTATTTCAAATGAAGTTATATTTGAAATTTTTGTAATTACCATTTAAATCTACTTCAACGCCACCTCTGTAACTGTTAATAAAATTCAGACCTTTCTCTGGGTCATTTTGAAATCAAGTTAATAGTCAATCATATGTTTGCCCATCTTTATTTCAACTTGGCATATAGTCATATTGAGGTTTTAAAATCGGTTCAACATTTTGTATAGTTTGATTAGGATTTAAAGGGTTTTTAAATGAAATATTATTTATTGTGTTTTGAATATCAAGAGTAACGGGTATGTTTTCATTTATACTACTTGAGTTAAAAAATGAAGTTTTACTTCTTATGTATGAAGCTTCTCTTTGAGGGACAAAGTTAGGTTTTTCAGCGTTATCTTGTTGTTCGTAGTATTGTCACACATTTGCGTTACTACTTTCGCTTTTTGGGGCAACAAAAATAGAAGAAACGAATGAACCTTTTTGTGTGCTAGAATTATTTGTATAGTTTTGTGGTCTTCTACTTACTCTTGTTAAAAATTTAACTTTTATTGTTGGTAATATGTCAGAGTTTTCTGTATCTTTTAAAAGACCATCTTCTGTAATTGAATCTTTTTTAGCCAATCTAAGTTGCCCTGTTAAAACAGAACCGATTTGATCATAATTTATTTCTGCAAACTTAATTTTTGAGCTTTCGCTAATTAAACTAGCTGCTGTAGCTTTATTAACATCACTTGAAAATAATTTATCAGTCAATTTAGTTTTAAATGAGTTTGCGTTTTGTTGGTTAGCATCAACTTCTCAGTTATTAAAGAATGATAAATTACTTAAAACAGCAACGTTTTTAGAGTCAGAATTAGGGATTAAAGAGTCAAAGACAAAATTAGGTTTAATGTCGAAACTAGAACTTAAATCAGCATTTGAAATTATTGATGATTTAGGGTTATCTTTTAAATCGTCAAAAATTTTATCTCCTAATGGTGATT
This sequence comes from Mycoplasmopsis ciconiae, assembly GCF_036350065.1. Lineage (NCBI taxonomy): Bacteria > Bacillati > Mycoplasmatota > Mycoplasmoidales > Metamycoplasmataceae > Mycoplasmopsis > Mycoplasmopsis ciconiae. Next base: position 24,780 of record NZ_JAZDWZ010000003.1, read on the forward strand.
TATTTTTTGGGAAATTAGGGTTATTTTTATTACTTAAAATATAACTGATATTAGAGTTGGTTCCAATTCAAGGTAAGTAACTTTTATTAACTTCGTCATTTTCAAAGAAAATAATTTGTCCATCATACCCTTCTGTGGATCTACTTACTTGTTGTGCTCTTCAATTCCCCTTAGGTCCAAAAGGTTTAAATCCTGAACCTTGTGTACCAGCACCAACATTATCAAAAACAGGAACATTATCTTTAAAACGTTTAATAGCACCAATAATTAATGAACCAGGAACAATTTCAATGTCTTGGCTTAAAGCGATGGCAAAGTTGTAAACTTGCGGTATAAATTGAATAGGGCCACCGATTTTTGGGTTATCATAATTTGTTGAAACATTTAATTCTCTGTTAAAATCAACCATTGCAGCACTATTGAATTCAAATTCTCATTGTTGATATTGTTCATTTTCATTTTCGTTTGTAAAATTACTTCAATTTTTATTTCAAAAACCGCCCGGTGTATTTATCTGTGAATCGTTAAAAGTGTACTTGTTTTTAGTTTTGTTTGAAGGTGTATAAATTTTAAGCGAATCATCAATAAATTTATCGTTATATGAGTGTTGATAAAAAGAATTACTTACGTTTCAATTATTATCTAATTGAGAAAAAGCAAGATTTTGAAAATTATATTCTTGAAATGCATTTTCAGATGTAAATCAATTGTATTGAGAATATTGGTAATCTACACCTTTATATTTATATCAAGGTAGGTTTTGATTGTTATATTCTTCAGTAGTTTGTGTGTTGTTAGCGGGGTTAATTCAATTTGTATCAATATTTTGATCTTGATTTTCTTTTTCTGTCCCACTACTTAAGGATAAAAATGGAAGAGTCAAAAGTGATGTACCTAAAAGTATATTAAGGCTATTCCTTATTTTATTCTTTTTCATTATTCCTCTTTTCTTATTAAATAAGACTTTATGTTTTATTTGGAAATTATATATTTTTAGAATTATAAAAAAATTTAAAGAGGATTGTATTATGAGTGGTTTGTGGAATATTTCACACATTGCGAATATTGCTTATTTATAGGTGTTTTAGTATTTTTTTAGAACTTTTTGAATAAGTAATTGCGAAAAAAATTGAAAAATTTTCGCGCACGCTTAAACAAATTTAGCTTTTATAAAAATAAATAAAAAAACCCACCTGTGCGGGTGGGATAATATTGCCTATACTCGTAGCAAATTTTTTTATATATTTATAGCATAATGCTTTTTAATTGTTATCATCTCACAGATAAGAGGTCAATCTTAACTGTTCTGTTAAATTATACTATAAAAAAATAATTTCGTAAAAAGTTTTTTATTTTTTTGTTTTTATTTCGTTTTTAGGTTTATTTTTATTGAAAATTACATCGAAAATGTCATCGTAATATTTGACTGGCACATATGTTAGTGATTGTTTTATTTCATCAGGGATATCTTTTAAGTTTTTAACATTATCATCTGGAATGAAAACAACTTTAACACCTTTTTGAGTTGCAGCAAATGATTTTTCTTTTAAACCACCAATTTCTAATACTTTACCTCTAAGTGTAATTTCACCGGTCATTGCGTATTTAGAAGGTACTGGTTTTTTGGTTAAACTACTTATAATTGCAGTGGTAAAAGTAACACCAGCACTAGGTCCATCTTTAGGAACAGCTCCTTCAGGAACGTGAATGTGAATTGTGTTATTTTCAAAATCAAAATCGTTAATTCCGAATTTTTCAGCGTTAGCTCTAACATATGTTAATGCTATTTGCGCTGATTCTTGCATAACGTCTTTAAGTTGTCCGGTTAACTTAATTTCACCTTTACCTGGATATGTTGTAACCTCTATTTGTAAAGTTGAACCTCCATAAGAAGTGTATGCTAATCCATTAACAACACCAGGAAGAATGTGTGTATCCTCTGTTTCTTCTTTATATTTTATTACACCTAAAAGTGATTCTAAATTATCAAGTGTTATTTCAAATTCTTTTAGCGAAGGATCATTTAAGTGTTTTACAACAATTTTACGCGCTAACTTATCTAAAATTCTTTTTAGCCCTCTAACTCCAGCCTCTAATGTGTAATGACGAATTACATATTTAAGTGTTTCATCATCTATTTTCATCATTTTTTCCTTAAGTGAAACTTGTTCTAACACTTTAGGAATAAGGTGACTTCTGGCAATTTTTACTTTTTCAGAAATTGTATAAGGGTTCAATTCAATAACTTCAACCCTATCAATTAACGGTCCTGGAATATCTTCATATGAATTAGCTGTAGCGATGAAAACTACTTTAGACAAGTCATATTCGTGTTCAAGGTAGTGATCTTGGAATTTAGCGTTTTGTTCTGGGTCTAAAACCTCTAACATAGCGCTAGCTGGATCACCTTTCATATCACTAGCCATTTTATCGATTTCATCTAATAAAATAAGTGGGTTAGAAATCTCGCACTTAAGCATACCTTTAATAATTTTTCCAGGCATACTTCCTACGTAAGTTCTTCTGTGACCTCTAATTTCAGCCTCATCATGAACTCCACCTAAACTAATTTTTAAGAATTTTTTATTTAAAGCTTCGGCTATGGCTTTACTTAAAGATGTTTTTCCTGTCCCCGGAGGACCAACAAGTGTTAAAATAGGCACATTGTTAAATGTTTCTTTTTGGTTTTTAACTTTTTTATCTTCTTTAAATAAATTCAAATCAATTTGATAATCGTCATCAATATTAATTAATTTTGCTTCGTTTTTAGCTTTATTTTTCTTTTTATTATTAACCATTACGGCAATATATTCGATAATACGTTCTTTAACTTCATCTAAACCATAGTGGTATTTATCTAAAGTTTCTTTAACTTTGTTGAAATCTAAAAAGTCTTTTTCAACTTTTCTTCATGGTAATTGTTTTAATGTTTCAATGTATGTTTTTGAAACATTAGCCTCAGGACTAGCAGGCATAATTGATGCTAATTTTTTAGTTTCAGCTTCGATTATTTTTACAACTGATTTAGGGTAGATGAATTTAAGTTTAGGGTCTTCGATCTCTTTTTCGTAACCACCCTTATCTTTGCCATCAATTTTATCCAAACGTTGTTGAATGGTTTTCATTTTTTCACGTAAAAGATATTCTTTTTGGTGATCGTACATGTTTTTATTCATTTCAACAACAATGTCATTTTCAATTTGTAGTGCTGTAGTTAAATTGCTTAAAAACTCTGTTCAGACTCTGTATTTACTCTTAAGTGAATTACACTCTAAATATGACATTTTGTCAAGGCCATATAAATTGTCGCGAATAAAAGAAATTAAAATATCTACTAATATTACACTGCCATCTAATTCATTAAATTCTTCTGAACTTGAATCTTCGAATTGAAGTTGAATAATTTCTTCAAAAGTATAAGGCTCATCAGTACTTGGGTTGATTACAGTTATGTGATCATCAATTTTCTCTTGATTTTTAAATGCATCCCTTAAGATATTGACCATTGATGATATATCTTTTTTAGGTATGCTTTTTAGATTATCTTCTTCAATAAAGTCAAATCTAACTATTGTTTCAAGATTAATACCTTTTTTAGTAAAAGTTTTATATTGATCACTTTCAACTTCTGTTAATAAATCAAGTGATTTAGTTTCGATGTATTGAAGAAGTGAAGCTGTGCAATTTACCTTTTTTAAACCTTTAAAAATTAAATAATCAACATTATCAATTTTCTGTATTTTTAAAGGTTTAGCATAAATTCCGGTGTTAAAAATTTTGTTCTCATTTGAATAAACAACAATAAAACGATCAAATTTTTTGGTTTTAAATTCTTTAATAAAATCATCATTTTGGATCGGAACTCTATATACGGCTTCTGGATAACTTATTTGTGATTGGTCACAAACTAAAATTTTTGCTAACATCTATCCTCCTAATTTCTAATAAATTTTAGCAGATTAATAATTTATTTGCTAAAAAAATAAATTATTTTACAACAAAGTTTATTAATTTATTTTTTACGTAAATAACTTTAACTATTTGCTTGTCTTCAAGTCAATTTCAAACGCTTTCTTTTGCTAAGTTTTGGATATTTTCTTGAGATTCATTAATGTTTACTTCGATTTGATTTCTAAGTTTACCATTAACTGTAACTCCATATGTTATAGTATCTTTAATTAGTGCTTTTTGGTCTATTTTAAAGTCATATAAGTTTTTAAGATCAAAAAACTCTTTAGATAATTCTCAACTTAAATGAGGAGCAAAAGGTTCTAAAATATTAAGAGCTACATATAAATATTCTTTTAACAAGACTGAGTTTGTAATATTATCATACGCATTTAAAGTTTCCATGCATCAAGAAATAAGTGTATTAAAAGCAAATTCATTTTTAGGATTTTCAAATATTTCTTCTAGTTTGACTAATCCTTGATAAAGTTTTCTTCTAGCATTTTTTTCTTGATCACTTAATGTCATTGAATCAATAACACTTATATCGTCTTCTTTATTCACTTTTAGTGATAAATCATAAACTCTTTTTAAGAATTTAAAGCAGCCTGCTACAGCTGTGTCACTTCATTCTAATTCTTTTTGTGGTGGAGCTGCAAATAAAATAAATAATCTTGTAGTATCAGCACCAAAATCCTTAATCATTTGTTCAGGGTCAACAGTGTTACCTTTAGATTTTGACATTTTTGAACCATCTTTAAGTACCATACCTTGAGTTAAAAGATTTAAGAAAGGTTCTCTAAAAGGTACTAAATTCAAATCACTTAAAGCTTTAGTGAAAAAACGAGCATATAACAAGTGTAAAATTGCGTGCTCAATTCCTCCAACATACTGATCCACTTGGTTTCAGTATTGTAGATGTTCTTGGCTAAAAATCATTTGTTCACGTAATTGTGGTGGTGTTGTGTATCTTAAGAAATATCAACTTGATTCCATAAATGTATCAAGTGTATCGGTTTCTCTTTTTGCTGGATTGCCACATTTTGGACACTTTACATTAATTCATTCTTGGTTTGTAGTTAAAGGATTTCCAAAACCACTAAATTCAACTTGTGTTGGCAGTGTAATTGGAAGATGTTCAATTTTTTCAGTTACTACACCACAATTTGAACAATTAACTAAAGGAATTGGTGTTCCTCAATATCTTTGTCTTGAAATCCCTCAATCTCTTAAATTGTATTTAACGCTTTTGGCTAAATTAATTTCTTTTTGAATTGTTTGCTCTTCAAAGGCTAAATTATTAAATTCCATAAACTTTTGATTTGCTTCATTTAAGTGCGAAATAATCATATATTGTTGTTCAGGGTTAACCGAAGAAAAATCAGTAATTATAATTTCAATATTTTTATTATTTATTGGATCATAGGCAAATAAACCGCTTTTAATGCAGATTTTTTCGTTGAAAATTTTTGAGTTAGTATTGGCAATAATTTTTTGAGCTAAATTTTCTTTTTGTTCATCTCATAAGTTAGTTAATTTTAAAAGTTTAACTAAATCACTATTAACATTAGCTCCGATATAGTCAGCGTTATTAATAAAATCTGAATTTTCTTCAAAAACATCTAAAACAAAGTCACTTACATTTAAATGTTTTAATGAATTTGACTCTAGTTTGAATTCAAGTTCATAACCTTCTTTACGACCGATTCAGTTTTTTTGCATCGCTAAAACTTGAGCAGGTCAATGATTTTCTAGTGTTTTTAAATCATCTAATAATTCTTGTGCATATTCAGTGATTTTTAAATAATATTGTTCCATTTCTTTTTTAACAACAACTGAATCACATCTTCAACATTGATTATTAATAACTTGTTCGTTTGCTAAAACTGTATTGTCAACTTCACAAAAATTTAATAGTGTTGTTTTTTTGTAAATTAAACCTTTGTTTCATAATTGAATAAATAAAAATTGTTCTCATTTAGAATAAATAGGATCGGCTGTTATGCACTCATAGTCTCAAGCGAAACTAATTCCTAATTTTTTAAATTGAGCATTCATTTTTTCGATGTTTTTATATGTTCAATTTCTTGGGTGAATTTTGTTTTTAATAGCTGCGTTTTCAGCTGGAAGACCAAAAGCATCTCATCCAAAAGGATGTAATACATTGTAACCTTTACGTCTAAAATAACGGGCCATAGCCTCGCTTAAAGAATAATTTCTAACGTGACCCATATGAATATTTCCGCTAGGATAAGGGAACATACTTAAAATATATTTTTTTGGTTTAGTTAAATCTTGTGAAGGTTCAAAATAAGAAGTTTCGTCTCATATATTTTGTCATTTTGCTTCAATTTGTTCAAAATTATATTCTTTGTTCATGTAATTTCCTTTTTTCTTTTAATAAGAATAGTAAGATTTATTTTTAATTCTGCTTAAAATGTTTGTGTTTTCTTCGAAAATCAAAACTAACACAACAAATGTAGAATTAATCAGTAAATTCATCGCGTTAAACGATGTATAAAGTGCATAACTACCTAAATAATAATCAGGGATATAAAAGAAAAATACTTTAAATGTTGAATCGTATTTTTCAAGAAGTTCACCTAAAGAGACGTGATTTAAAATTCTAAATAATTTAAAATAAATCAAATTAAAAATAAATGTGTTTAATGTGGCCATAATTAAAGCTGCAAAAGTAATTGTAAAAATCACAACCACACTCATTCTCACAACTCTAAAAAAACGCGTTTGATAAGGTGTAGAATTTATTTTTTCTTTTCTATAGAAAAACAAATGTTTAATCCCCAAAAACACACCAATAAAAAGCATTTGCGTCAAAATTAAAATAAAAACACCTAAATAACTTGTAGCTATATCACTTGTGTGTGAAAATAGTGGTGAAATTAAAAATCGCGAAATTTGTAATAAACACACATATACAAAACCAACATAGTGTCAAGTTACAAAAACAAACACAATCGATAAGTCAAAACTTAAAAAATCAGCAAAAGGAAATTTCAAAAATGAGCTACCATAGCTAACTAAAAGCGTTAAAGCTAATAAAATAGAAGTTAAAACAATTTTGTGGATGTCAAAAAACTTCCTTAATTTCTTATTTTTTTGTTTTTTTTGCGTGTTTTTCATCATATCCCATTCTAATAAAAATCGTAAAAAATTAAATTTAATTTAATTTTACTTTATTTTTTATTTTTTTGCTTAATTACTGTTAACAAAATCAAAAAATGTAAGCGAATGTTTCGCTTACATTTTAGGTAGTATTATTTTAGTCCATAAGCTAAAAAGAAAATTAAAATAACGATACCAAAGAAAAATAAAGTTGAAATAGCATCACTTAAAGTAGATAAAATTGGTGCAGACATAACTGCTGGGTCTTTTTTAAGTTTAACAGCTATAATCGGTATTATTGTTCCTAAGAATTTAGCTAATATAATTACAAATCATAAGCTTAAACTACTTGCTAAAATCATAAAAGCTGTATCAACTAATTTAGTTTTGTGTTCAGCTTCAACTGTAATTTGGTTGGCGATTAAAAAGTAAATTATTAGTCTAATTATATTCGCGATAAACAAAATTGCACCAATAATAAGACTAACTTTAAACTCTTTTCATACTGCTGTTTTAACTTTTTCTTTAGGGATTTCACCTAAAGCAACAGCACGGGTGATTGTGGTTGAACTTTGGCTACCGGCGTTTCCTGCTGACCCACTTATAACTGGAATAAGCGATACAATAACAGCAGTAGAAACACTAGCTCCTAAACTTTCAATAAAATGCTCACTAATATTAGTGAAAGCTTGAATAATAGCTTGACTTAAAGTGGCGCTAACCATTAGAATAATTAATCAAAAAACACGAGATGAAACAATTTTTTTAGTTGATGTTTTTAAATATGACTCTTCAGCTGCATCTGGATTAATTCCGGCTAATTTATACATATCTTCGGTTGCTTCTTCTTGAATAACATCAATAACATCATCAGAAGTTATCATCCCAATTATTCTTTCATCTTTATCAACTACAGGTAAGCTGGATAAATCGTGTGTTGAGAAAATTTGTGCCGCGTGCTCTTTGTCATCGTAATTTTGAACACTTGTAACAGGGCTCATAATATCTTCAATTAAATCGCTCTCGCTAGCAAAAACAATTTCTTCCAAAGTAACGCTACCCAAAAGTTGTCTATGTTCATTTGTAACGTAGAAATAGTGAGTGAATTCTTTGTTTGTATTCTTGTAGTCTCTTTTTAATTTATTTAAAGCTTTTTTTGTTGTTAAATTAGATTCTAAAGTAGATATGTCAACGGACATAATGCTACCTACTTGATCTTCTGAATAACTTAGGATTTGATTTACTAAATTACGCTTTTCTACAGACGTTTTAGCCAAAATAGAAACTTGTAAGTTAACAGGAAGTTCTTCGATTAAATCAGCTAATTCATCACTTTGGAGTTCTTGAAGAATGTGAATACCATCTTCATCGCTAAATTTTTGAACTAAAGCTGTTTTTTGATCATCTTCCAAATAAGAAAACAATTCAGCAGCGTCATCTTTTTTGAGTGTTCTTAAAAAATAAAGCTGATCAATTATATCTAAATGCCCTAAAGCTATAGCAATGTCAGCCACAGGAAACTCATCCATAAAATCTCTTATTTTACGAATACTTTTAGAGGCGATTAATTCTCTCATTTGTTCTATAATTAAGTCATTTTGCTCTTCGTATTGAATTTCAAAATTATTTTCCATATCTACTCCTTTCTAGATTAAAAAACGATTTTTTCAATCGTTTTTTAATCTTGTAAATATTTGATTAATTGAACTTGGAACTCATCAACATGAATTTCAACGATATTCCCTCTTTTAGCAATAGAAACAGCTCCAGTTTCCTCAGAAACTACAACAGTAGTAGCGTCACAAATTTCACTAATACCCATTGCTGCTCTATGTCTAGAACCGTAACGGTTATCCATACTTTTACGTGTTATTTTGTAAAAAGTAGAAGCATAGTAAATTTTATTATTTCTAATTACAACAGCACCATCGTGCAACGGACTTTCTTTATTAAAAATACTAATAAGTAAACTTGAAGAAATATTGGCATTTAAAATAACACCATCAGTTCTAAGATTATCGATATTTTCGGTATTTTCAATTGTTATAATTGCACCGATTTTGTGTTTTGATAAATAAACAACAGTTTCTCTTAATTGGTTAATTAACCTAGCTTGTGAAGATTTACCAAGTTTGTTATATTTTGATTTTACAATTTGTGTTTTAATAAAACTAATAACATAAGGAAAGGAAACTAAAATAACAATAACTATTGTTAAAAATAAAGTTATATAAATTGCTATTTGCATATTACTTAACTCCTAAACCACCTAAATATAAAGCTAAAAATATTAAACCAATTAATACAAATAATGTAGTAAACATTAATATTAATTTTACTTTTCAATCTCTTTTACTTCAGTTGTAGGCACTAAAAACTTTAAATAAATCTTTAGGTGCGTGAACGCTAACCTTAGAAGTTTTTTTAAGTTGCTCAATATTTTCTTCGTGTTGCTTTTGTAAAAATTTAATTCTTTGCGCAATTAAATCTTTGTTATTTTGATCCATTTTGTCTCCTTTGATTGTAATTACAATAAATATAATTATATTCTATAATTATAAACCTAAAAAGCTGATAATTTTGCATATTATTTTCGCAGTATATTAATAAGCTTTAATAAATTAATTTGACTAATAACATTGTAAAAAAGCATTATTAGTCAAATATATGTATTTCATTTTAAATATTTATACAAATTAAAAAAGTACTTCATTTTTTAGAAGTACTGTTATTGATTTATAAATCAATAAAAATATAAAAGTAAAAATCTTTATTTTATAAATAAACATTTAAATTTTATTTATTTCAATAAGACTGTGAGGAACATCTTTAGTTTTGGTTTGAATAACTTTAAAAGTCGCAACTCTATCTAAAGTATATCTAGTGTTTTTAGTTAATCTTTGTCGTTGAGTTTTTAAAAGTAATCACTTACCAATTGTCATTTCTCACTCTTGATCACTAATGTCTTCATTATCCAATTCAAGCTGTTTAAAAACATTTTTAAGTGGTGTGGTTGAATAAACACGAGATTTTTCTAAATTAATTTCGAAAATATTTTCTTCTTCATCTGTTTCATCGTATATTTCGCCAACTAACTCTTCTAAAATATCTTCAATAGTAATGATACCAATAACATCACTAGAGTTATTATTTTCAATCACAAAAGCCATTTGCGCCCTAGCTATACGCATTTTATCCATTGCGCTGCTAAGAGTTGAATTTGCACTAACATATGGAACGGTTTTTAAATAATTTATTATTTTCCCTTTTTGTAAATTAAAAATATCTTTAAGTAAAACTATTCCTATTAGTTGTGAATTTTTCATAACAGGCAAACGTGAATAATTTGTTTCTTTAAACATATCTAAAGCTTGTTGGATGTTTGCTTTGTAATCTAAAAATTCAACATTTTTTAATCTTACATAGTGACTGCTTACTTTAGTTGAATCCAAATCCAACGCCTTTTGCACTAATAAACTTTCAGCTGATTGAAGAACTCCCTCATCCTTAGCGATATCTACCATTGTTTTTAGTTCGTCTTCGCTGTTAGTTATATAAACTTTTTTACCCAATTTTGAAATTGGGATAACAACTCAAAAGAAACATCAATAAAACACTTCGATTAAAATACAGAAAGTTTTTAAAAATATTTCTGGTTTATTTTTTGCCAATAATTTCGGAAGAATTTCTCCAAATATAACAAGAATTGGAGTTACCAAAACAGTTGAAATCAAAGGTATATAAGTAGAATTGTGATCAGTTAATCAAATACTTAAGATGGCACTTGTTATTGTTGAAGAGGCAACATTGACGATGTTATTACCAATCAAAATAGTGCTAAGTGTTGCATTGTAATTTTTATATTGTTTTTGTATTAAGTGACTAAAACGTTCTTTGTTATCTACCATTTGTTGAATTTTAGCAGCACTTATAGATGTGTAAGCTGTTTCGCTACCACTAAAGATACTACTAAAAATAAATAACAACACAACCAAAACAAAAAATGTTATTTCTAAAGCTAAAGACATAAAATCTCCTGCTTTAAAATTTTGTTATTTTTTATACATAAATAACTGGGGCTCTCGTCCATTTTTTCTCCTATTGTTAATAAATAAAAATTTCAAAATCCGATTATAAAACATTTAAAATTCAGGATCTAATCTCACATCCTGGAATTTGGAAATGTTCATAATGAATCTAAGTTTTAAAATACCAGTGGGACCATTACGGTGTTTACCAATTATTAATTCAGTAACTTCTCCGCTTTCATAAGCACTAGGGAAGTTATTGTCGTTATTAGAATTATTAGCTTCTTTTTTACGTTTATAATATCCTTCACGATATAAAAACATAACCATATCAGCATCTTGTTCAATACCACCACTATCTTTAAGATCACTCATAATAGGGCGTTTATCTTCACGTTGTTCAACACCTCTAGATAACTGAGAAAGCGCTATAACCGGTATTTCTAATTCTCTAGCTAATTGTTTAAGACTTCTAGATATTTTAGCTACTTCATTTTGTCTACTTTCTACGTTTTTCTCTCCTGTAACTAATAACTGTAGATAATCGACAATTAAAATATCTAAACCTGAAATTTGTTTAAGTCTTCTTGCTTTTCATTGTAATTCGTTAAGTTTTGAAGAAGTGGAATCATCTATAAATAAGTCCATTGTGTCAATTTTTGTAGATTTTCCTATTAAAAGTCGGTTTCATTCTTCCTTTGTTATAAATTGTGGTTTTTTAATTTTATCTGCAGGTATTTCACACTCACTAGAAAAAATCCGCGCCATCAATTGAGTGTCAGACATCTCCATGCTAAAAAAAGCTACTTTTTTTCCGCTTAGAGCTGCGTTAGCAGCAATATTTAAAGCAAATGCTGTTTTACCCATGGCGGGTCTAGCGGCAATTATTATTAATTCACCTTCTTTGAAACCGTTTGTCAATTTATCTAAATTATAAAATCCACTTGTTACTCCAGCCAATTCAGAACTATCGCTACTACGTCTTTTTTGTAAATCCATCAATAAAGCTGAAGAGACTTCGGAAGCTCTTTTTAATTCGGTTGATTCGTGCTTAATATTAAGTTCTAAAATATCTTTATCAAATTTATTAATGTAATCTTGAAAGGTTAAATCAGTTGTTGTGTTGATTAAGCTTAAAGTTTTAATAAAAACATTTTCAAGTTTTCTGATTGAACTTAAGCGAGTAAGTTCTTGCATGTATAACATTAAATTTTCTTTGCTTCCGGCGTTGGAAATAACTTTGACTAAATAATCATTTCCGCTTATGCTAGAGTCTTTTTGGTGTGTTTTTAAATATGTGAAAATTTCTTCAATACTTATGTCTTTTAGCTTATTTTTATAAACTTGTTCATACATAACTTTTATAACACTAAAAAGCATTTTGTTTTCTTGGTCATAAAAGTCATCTTCTTTTAAATAATTAAGTGTTTCAGGTAAAATGTCAGCATATTGCAACATTAAACCTAAAACATGGTATTCATAATTAATACTTGAGTGAATTGTTTGATTCTTTTGCATTATTTAACCATTTTTAATTCAATTTTTAAATGAATTTTTGCAAAAATATCTTTATAAACTCTCACATCTACCTCATGAAGCCCTTGACTAACTAAGTGTACTTTTTCAACTGCGTGTTTATCTAGTTTGAAATTTAATTTTGCTAAATCTTTTAATACATGTTTTGTTGAAATAGATCCGTGAACATTTAAATTAGAGTTAGCATCAACATTAGCTTCAAGTGTATATTTTAGTGTTACTTTTTCTAATTCATCTTTGATTTTCAAAGCGTTAGTTCTGTTTTCGTGTTCTTGAGCTTGTAAATCATCAAGTTTTTTGTTTAAAGTTCTTTTAGTTGATTCATTATATGGTAATGCTAAACCTTTATTTATTAAAAAGTTAGTACCATATCCATTTGAAACTTCAATAACTGTATTAGCTTTTCCGTCTTTACAGTCTTTAATTAATATTACTTTCATTTTTATGACTCCCCACTATTGCTTGTTTAATATTATCGATAAAAATATCTAATGGTTCGTTTGTTACAGCTGCAGCTGTCCCAAAGTGACCACCACCACCAACTGCTTCACAAATTATTTGCACATTTGTTTTTATTCCTCTGGCGCTTAATTTGTAATTATTAGTACCAGCTTGTTTTGCGACAACAAATCCAGCTACACGACCACTAATTTTTAAAATTTCATCAGCAGCAATGCTGATAGTATCATTAGAAACTTCAATATCTTTATAAGCTAAAAAGTAACCTTTTTTAACTTCGTGAATGTTTTCTAACAATTCATTAACTAAATTAGATGTTTTTTCATCAATTTTTAATATTTCTGTACTTATAGCACCTCTAGCACCTTTGCTTTCTAACCATGAAGCAGCACTAAAAGCCCTTGGTGTAATACTTTTGGTAAATTGCCCAGTATCTAAATAAATCCCGTTCATCAACATTTGGGCAGTTGTTGAATCAATTTCGTTTTTACCTTCCATAAATGTAATGATTTCTGTAATGATTTCACACGCACTTGAGGCGTTTGGATCAATGTAACGGTTACTTCTAGGACAAAAATCAACACTACTTCCGACTCTGTGATGATCAAAAATAAAGATATTTTCATTTTTGGCGTTGTTTATGGCTTCTGGATTGTCAGTTCTAGAAATCGCGCTATTGTCTACAAAAATAACAACGGTATTTAAATCAGTAATTTTATTAGCTTGGAAAGGTCTAATAAACATATCGGTTTTTCTTAAATTATATTTTTGAATAACTTTTTCTGTTGTTGTGTCAAAAGTTATGTTACATATATAAGCTTTTTTGTTGTAATTCTTAGCTATTTTTCATAATGCGTATGCACTACCTAAACTATCTAAATCACAGTAGTTATGACCATAAATAATTACTTTTGAAACATCTTTACTTTTTAGTTTTGTTTCCAATAAATTGCTTATAAGTTTAATTTGGGTACGGCTGTTATCTGACATAATAACACTTGTGCTTCCATAATAAATTGGTGCACTTGTGTTAGAGAAGATTGTAACTTGATCACCACCTCTGTTTTTAGATTGTAAAAGTGCTTTTTTGGCTTGGTCAATTTTATCATTTAAGCTGAGCCAACCTTTTGCAAAACCAATAGAAACACTTAATTGATATTGATCACCAAACGTAGTTGTATCATCAAAGTTAAGCATATTTTTAAATTCTTGTTCTTGCAATAACTCTAATGTTTTTTCGTTGCAGATTACAATAAATTTTCCGTTTGTATATTGGCGATAAATTAAGTTATATCCTTGTTCTTGAGCACATTTTTCAATTTTATTTATTACTTGCTTGTTAATGTTGAATAATTGCTCTTCGCTTAGAATTGATTGATATAGCTGATAGTTATCAATTTCTATTTCACCAATTACGATTTTTTGCTCATTGCTTTCTTTGATTATGTTCATCTCGCCTGTTATGTCTCTAATGCTAATTGTATTTTTTAGCGGTCAAACTTGAGCTTCATAATAATTTGATTTATAGTTGAATTGAAAACTTACTTTTGTAAGTAAATCATCTGCGTTTTTGATGTAATTTTCAAAAAATTCCTTAACATTTAAGCCAATTGGGTCATTGTTAAGATTGTGCTTAATAAAAGAACTGACCCAAATGATTTTTTGGTCATTATCATATGTTATTATTCCGAAGTTGTTATTTGTGATAATGTCTTCAATAAAACTATTAAAACTATTCTTAACCAATTCTCTTGTTTTTGTAAACCTTTTAATTAAAAAGTATAAAAATGTTAAAAAACAAGAAATCATAAAAATTATTGATAGTGACAATGCGGTCGGAATCGCAAATTTAAATTCACTAAAATAACGACTAATTAAAACGAAAATTATTATTGAGAGCAAGTACAAAATACTTGCTGCTAAAAAGAAAATAATCGTTTTTTTATCTGTTTTTTTTCTCACGAAACTCCTTTTATCTTTATTAATATTTATAATATTAATAATGTCTTAATTATATATTTTTTCAGTTTTTATTATTTAAAAATTATTCCAGATAATTCTATTTATAAGCTTTTGCGAGCCAAAACGTTTAAAAATAATTTATTTTTAAAATTTCAAGAGCTTAGCAATAATATTGAAAATTTATGTTAATTAAAAAAACAAAGTTCCACCTAACGGGTGAAGCTTTGTTTTTTTAACGTGGTTCCTAATGTAAAATATTATTGGTTAAAAAAAGGAAAGGAACCAATTTAATTATATGCTATCAAATGTAAAATATTACAAAAATGTTTATGTGTGTGTAGAGGTTGAAGAAAAAATTGATAACGGATATAACAGAAAAACTCAAGTTACGAAAAATCGGCATTACTCTATTAAGAATTCACAAATAAACCAAGAACATTCACGCCTAGTAAAAGAAATTAATTCTCTAAAAATGCAAAGTACTCATAATTTTGAAATCAAGGATTTGTCTTATTTATTTGAACTTCTAAAATCACAAAAAAGTTTAAGTGCTATAAAAAAACAAATAAATTGAAGTATGAAAACAATCAAGAAAAACATCGAAAAAGCTTCGAGTTTTAATGATTATTCTATAAATTTTAAATGTGCTAATTGCAACAAATATATGACCAAAGTAACAGATCTTTCTTTTGATAATTGACTTTACAATAAAAAAGAAACAATTGAAAAAACAAAAGAAGTTTTAGAAGAAAAAGTTAAGAACAAATGAAAGACTTTTGAGTATTTTTTAAGATGATATCAAAGTCAATATCGTAAATATAGATATGTTTCAAACATCAAAAATATAGAAAACTGAAAATATAATAGACGAACTTCCGCACAAAGGTTAATTGATGATTTTCAGGAATGATTGGATAATGAAAAAATAGAGTATAAATTTGAGAATATACCTACAATACAGGGCTTATACTACTATATCGACCACATTTGTAATCAACCACCATACGAAATATTTTTAGTTAAACATAAGTACGGAAAATCCGAAAAAGCATTTAAAAGCGAAAATAAACGTGTTAAAAACCAAAGCAAAAGACTCAAATATGCTCAAAATATTTCTCAAAGACCTGAGTATATTAATGATAAAAGTGAATTTGGTCATTATGAATTTGATACTGTTGTTATGAATAAAAAAGAAACTAATATTTTTGTAACTTTATATGAAAGAAAGTCAAAACTCGGCTTTGCTATGATATCAAAAAGAGACGCAAATTCTGTTTCTGAAACACTTAAAAAGTTAATAAAAAAATATAAATTAAACATTAAATCTTTAACAATGGATAACGGTTCAGAAAATGCTTTTTTATATAAAGTAGATAGTAAAATTAAATTTTATGTTTGTGACCCTTATTCATCATGACAAAAGGGTGGTATCGAAAATTATCATAAAGAAATCAGAAAATTTATACCTAAAGGTAAAGCACCAAAATGAGTGAATAATCAAAATATTTCTGTTCTTGTCGATACTATTAACAACACAAAAAGATGATATAAAACTGATGATTTAAATCAACTTATTAGATTAACTCCAACTGATTTTTTCAACAAATACAACACACTTCACTAAAAAGAATAATAAAAAACGAGTTTTTGCTCTAGCGAGCTTATTTTTTTATTGCTTTTTTATCAAAAACCTTAAAATTTAATTAATCAAAATGTCTTACAAAAGGAAACCACCTTAGGTGGAACTTTGTTTTTTTAACTTTCCTATTGAAAATTTATTAATATTTTAGTGTAAAATATTAAATATGCCGTTATAGCTCAGCAGGCAGAGCACATCCATGGTAAGGATGAGGTCGCTGGTTCAAGTCCAGTTAACGGCACCAAAAAACGCCCGAAGGCGATTTTTTTTATTTTTTGGTGCTAGTCAATGATTTTTTCAATAAAATCATCTTCGTTTTCGAAATTAACATTCTTATCTATTCACTCTTTTCTAGCTTTAGCATTATCTCCCATCAACATACTTACTCTACGCTCAGCTACAGAAGCATCATCTATAGTGACTTTAATAATACTTCTACTTTTGGGATCCATTGTAGTTTCTCACAACTGTTCAGCGTTCATTTCACCTAAACCCTTGTAGCGTTGAATTTCTACTTTTGATGTTTCTTTTGATAATATTTCTTTTAATTGTTGTTCATCTCAAGCATATTGAGATGTTTTTTTAGACGTGTTAAAGATTTTAAAAAGCGGAGGTAAAGCGATAAAAACTCGCCCTTGAACTATTAATTCTTTCATAAATCTGTATAAAAAAGTTAGTAGTAAAATTTGGATGTGAGCTCCGTCAGTATCAGCGTCAGTCATGATAATAATTTTTCCGTATTGCGCTTTGTTTATGTCAAAATCTTTACCGTATCCTGCACCAATTGCGTTAATAATTGTTGCGATTTCATTGTTTTTTAAAACATCAATTAATTTTGATTTTTCAGAATTAATAACTTTTCCTCTTAAAGGTAATATAGCTTGATAATATCTATCTCTACCACTTTTAGCACTTCCACCAGCTGAGTCCCCCTCAACTAAAAATAATTCTTTTTCAAGTGGTTTGTTAGATTGGGCTGGGGTTAATTTGTCACTTATTATCGTTCTTTCTTTAAGAATTTTTTTAGAAGTTCTTAATTCTTGTTTTCTCTTTTTTTCATCGTTTCTAATATCATAAGCTCTCTTAATTTTTTCAAGAACTTTTTTAGCTATTTGTTTGTTTTCTGTGATTCATTGTTTTAAGTATTTAGAAACAATTTCCTCGACAGCACTTTTAGCTTCGGGAGTTCCTAGTTTATCTTTAGTTTGCCCGACAAACTCAAGAATTTTTTCAGGAACTTTCAAACTTAAAACTGCACACAAACCTTCTCTAACATCACTTCCTTCAAAGTTAGGTGCTTTAGCGCTTTTAAATACTTTTTCATCAGAAGCAAATTCATTAAAAACTTTAGTAAATGCACTCTTGAATCCAGTTTCGTGTGTACCACCATCTCTGGTTTTGACGTTATTAACAAAACTTATTAATAATTCGTTGTAAGAATCTGTATATTGAAAACCAAAATCAACTTCGATTCCATTTTTAGAATCTTTAAAGGATACTGGATTTATAAGCGGTGTTTTAGAGTCATTAATGAAATTTATAAATTCAACTATTCCGTCTGAATATTTATATTCTTCGAAACTACCTGTATTTTCGTCACTCAAAGTTATTTGTAAATTAGAAATTAAAAATGAACTTTCTTTTAATCTTTCGCTTATTGTTTCAAAATTTAGTTTCGCTTTTTTAAAAAAAGCATAATCAGGCATAAATGTGACTTTTGTACCTGTGCCATTAACTTTGGTAGATATTACCTTAGTTGTTTGGGTGATTAGATCTTGTTTGAAGCTTGTAAAATATTCTTTATTATCACGTTTTACATAAACTTTAACTCACTCACTTAAAGCGTTAACCACAGAGCTACCAACTCCATGTAATCCTCCACTACTTTTGTAAGCGCCTTCGTTGAATTTTCCACCCGCATGTAATTCCGTAAAAACTAACTCTACAGCTGTTCTTCCGTCTTCAGTTTTTCCTACAGGGATACCACGACCGTTATCTTCCACAGAAATAGATTGATCTTTGTGAATGGTTACATTTATTTTATTTGCATAACCAGCTAAAGCCTCATCTATAGAGTTATCAACTATCTCTCAAACAAGATGATGAAGACCATTAACATCTGTAGAACCTATGTACATTCCTGGTCTTTTTCTAACCGCTTCTAAACCTTTAAGTTGCTTAATATCACTAGCTGTATAAGTATTGTTCGCCATATTAACTAATTATATAAAAAATACTTTTTTAATAAAATGAAAAGTTAAAAGGGGATTTTAAAAAATTAAAAAATACTTAAACACAGCAGTTTAAGTATTTTTTAATATTAATAATAACCTAAAAGACAAATTTGAATATTTTTAGGTTTTGTGTCAATTAATAACTCAACTTCTTTTTCAATTTCTTGAGTTATTAGTCTAAAAATATTTTCGGTATCATCTGATTTTTTATTCAATATTTTTATATCCACAAAAATATTGATGTTTGTTTTATTATCGACCAAACTAATTCTAGAGTCAAATAATTTAACATTTTTAGTGTTTGATATAACATTTTTAACTAATTCATAAAAGACGTTTTCATAAATTGAAAAATAGTTATCTCTGTTATAGTTTAAAGTTAATAAATTCATTATTATTTATTACTTTTTCCTACGTATTTACCAGTTTCTGTTGAAACAGAAATAACATCACCTTCTTTGATGAACATTGGTGTTTCCACTTCAAAACCTGTTTCTAAAATTACTTTTTTCTGAGGGTTGGTTGTTGTGTTACCTTTAACAGCATCTGGTGCTTCTGTAACTGTTAAATCAACGTTTGCAGGTAATTCAACATCTAAAACTTCTTCGCCATATTTTCTAATTTGGACTACATTACCTTCTTTAAGGAAGTTTAATTCTCATTCAACATTTTTAACTGGAATTTCAACTTGTTCGTATGTTTCATTATCCATTAAAATTATGTTTTCTCCATCTGAATATAAATAGTTCATTTTTCTTTTATCAATATGAGCTGGCTTAACTTTATCTCCACCTGTGTAAGTTTTAATTGTTGTTGAACCACTTCTTAAATTTTTCACTTTTGCTTTAACGTTTGCTTGACCACGCCCTTGTTTTGAGTGTTGTGCTTCTAAAACAACAAAAATATCACCACCATCTTCAAAAGTAATACCTGGTTTAAATTCATTTACATTAATCATTTTTACTCCTAAATTAGTACATTTTTAAAATTATATATTATTTTTTTCCTTGTGATATAGCTCTTTTTAATTCAAAGTCGCTACGGTAAAGATAATCATCAATAGCTTCTGCTAAAC
Organism: Mycoplasmopsis ciconiae; assembly: GCF_036350065.1. NCBI lineage: Bacteria > Bacillati > Mycoplasmatota > Mycoplasmoidales > Metamycoplasmataceae > Mycoplasmopsis > Mycoplasmopsis ciconiae. The sequence continues at coordinate 44,787 of NZ_JAZDWZ010000003.1, forward strand.
CATTTTGTAGAACATCACTTGTGTAAAATTTAGCAGCTTTTTTGGTTTCTCTATTTGCGTTATCCATAGCATAAGAATAACCAGCTTCAAGTAACATAGGAATATCGTTTTCACTATCTCCAATTGCCATAACATCTAAAACACTACATTTAAAGACATTATCACACAATCATTTCATTCCTGAGGCTTTAGAAATGTTGCTCTTTGTTATTTCAATGTGTGATGTTAAGTAAATTATATTTAAATCTAAATCAGCTTTTGATAAAACCTCGTATGCTAATTTAACTTCATCATAATTACCGTAAACTTCTATTTTATGAATATCTGAATTTATTCTTCCATCTTCAATTCACTCATCATATTCTAAAAAATCACTTAAAAAAGTTTTCATTTCTTGATCATGATTGTGTAAATAGTATTGATCTTTACCAAAATAATATAGTTTTGCTTTAATTTGATTAGCTATATCAAATACTTTTATGGCTTCTTGCATGGGGATTAACTCTAGATGAATATAAGAGTTTAGTTCATTATCATAAACAGCAGCCCCGCCAGAGCAGACCATATAACGAGAATTAGTTATTTTGGCTAATCTCTTTATTTTCTCAAAAGGACCATTACCTGTATTTATAACAAAAGGGACACCTTTTTTAGAAATTTCAATCATTTTTTCTTTATTAACTTCAGAAAGTTTTTTATCCGGGAAACCATAAATTGTTCCGTCTACATCACTAAAAATAGCTCATTTATTCATATTTTAAATTATAGTAAATTTTATAAATTTACTAATAAATATTTTATTAGTAAAAAAACAATGATTTGACAATAAAAAAACAAAGCTGTTAGACTTTGTTTAAATGTTTAATGAATTATTTAACAACGTGTTCTGTAATTGAGTGGTTTTCAACAACTAAGAATTTATCACCTGGTTGAGCTCCAAATGGTTTTAAAGCTTCTAATCCTAAATTGTGATCTTTTTTGATTTCTTTGAATAATCTTGCTGAATCTAATGATACATAAACACTTGAAGTAATTCCGAATCCACCTAATAAACTTGTATCTTCTAATACACCAATAATTGCTGTATTTGGACGGAATTTAGCAACTTCTTTAAGTAAGCTTCCTGTTCTAGACAATACAACTGCAAATTTGTAATCACCACGACGAACACGGTTAGCAACATCATAAGAAATTAATGATCTTGTGTCTTCGCTTGAGTTTTTACGAACTTCTTCTAATTGAACATCATAGTATGTTTTTGAGTAAAATTCTTTTTCAGCTCTTTTGTTAATTGTAGCCATAACTTTTACAGCTTCTAATGGGAAGTTTCCGTTTGCGGATTCACCACTTAACATTGTTGCGTCAGCCCCTAATTCTGTTGCGAAGTATACGTCAGTAACTTCAGCACGAGTTGGGTGAGGGTTAGATTCCATTGAGTCTAACATCTGAGTAGCAACAACAACTGGTTTTCCTGCTTCACGACATTTTCTAATCATAACTTTTTCGTAGTAAGGAACATCATAGTAAGGGATTTCTAATCCTAAGTCTCCTCTAGCTACCATAATAGCATCACTAGCTTCGATAATTTCGTCAATGTTCATAATTCCTAAGTGTGATTCAATTTTAGAAATAATTTGAACATGTTTACCATTATTTGCATCTAATAAATCACGTAATTCTTTAACGTTTTTAGCTGAATTAACAAATGAAGCTGCTACATAGTCAATTTGTCCTACGTTAACACCAAAAATAACGTCATTAATATCTTTTTCTGCTAAGAAAGGTAAAGTAAAGTCTACACCTGGTAAGTTAATACGTTTGTTTGTTTTTAATTTGTGTGAGTTTTCTGTTTTAACTTTAACTCATCCATTACCAACTTCAGTAACGATTGTTGATAATTTACCATCATCTAATAAAACTTGGTTTCCTACAACTAAATCTTGTGCCATGTCGTAAGCTACAGTAATTTCTTTATCTGTACCTTCAAAGTTTTCGTATTTATCTTTTGTTGTTCAAATAATAACTTCTGTATTTGCTTTTATTAATTGAGCACCATCTTTCATTTTTCCGACACGAATTTCTGGACCTTTTGTATCCAAAATAAGAGAAACAGGAATATTTAAATCTTGTGATACTTTTTTAGCAATTTTGAATTTGTTTAATTGCTCAGCGTGATCACCGTGGCTGAAATTTGCTCTAATAGCTGTAGCACCAGCTTCAACAAGTGCACGTAATGTATCATAATTATCACTTGAAGGACCGATAGTAGCTACTAATTTACTTCTTTTATCTGTTAAATTCATAAACTTATCTCCTAAACTTTTTAATTAACCTAATTTTAACATGGTTATTATTTTTTTTATATTTTATCAAAAAGTAATATGAAAATGCACCCATATGTATTTTTATTAGCCAAATTAAACAAAAAACACTAAAAAACAACGATGTTTTCAAACGAATTTTTTGACTATTATGAGAAAGAATTAAAAAATGGAAAAAATTAACATTTTTTTACCAAAAAAAATATTTTTTTGAACTTTAATTTCCATATTTTTTTAAAATAAAATTAATACTAAAAGGAGAAATATGAAACAAAAAAAGATAAACAAGATTGCAATTTTTGTAATTGAGTTAGTTATTATTTTTTTATACCTTGTAGGTTTATTTTTATTAATATATAACCTTAATGTTTATTTCTTCTATATTTTTATTTTAACTTTGTATTTATTGAATGTCTTTACGATGATAATGATCTGAAAACAAAATAGAGAAAATAGTTCTAAAATATCTTGGATAGTATTTTTCATTTTATTCCCGATAATCGGCCACTTTTTTTATTTTACTTTCGGATTATCTTATGTTAACAAGCAAGAATTAAAATTAACACAAGATAAATCTTATTATTATAGTTTTTACAACTCTCAGAGCCATTTTACAAACGAAGACACTGAAACAGATAATTGTCTTTTAGATTATGCAAAAATTTCTAATTCTAATTTACTGCCAGCTAAATTTAATATGTATTATCAAGGTTATGAATTCTTTAATGTTCTTATTGATAATTTAGAAAAAGCTCAAGAAAATATTGATATAGTAACCTACATTATCAAACCAGGGGATTCAACTTCGATTTTTTTAAAAACTTTACTAAAAAAAGCTAATCAAGGTGTAAAAATCAGATGGTTGATAGATTATTTTGGTAGCGGATTTATGTCTAATAAATACTTCAAACCACTAAAAAAACACCCAAACGTAGAAATTCATTACATAGGTAAAATTTACTACCCTTTTATAGTAAGTAAAAGTTTTTATCGTAACCACCAAAAATTTATTATTATTGATAATTTAAAAGTTTACAGTGGTGGGAACAACATAAGTGATGAATATGTTAGTTTCAGTAAAAAATACGGTCACTGAATTGATTTAAATTACTGCGTAACAGGCCCATATGTAAATTTATATATAAATCACTTTTCTAGATTTTATAAAATTGTTACATATAAAGAAGATGACCCAACAACAAAATTTAAATATTATAATTCTGAAGATTTACAAAAATATAATTCTAATGCTGTTTTGGTCACTGACTCTCCTGTTTTGAGTTACTCAGAAGCTGAAAGCGTTTGACTAAAGGCTTTTGCGAACGCAAAAAGTTCAATCAAAATATCGACACCATATTTTTCAATAACAACAGCTCTATGAAAACAGCTTATAATAGCTCTTAAAAGCGGAGTTAGTGTTGAAATATATATTCCTGGATCACCGGATAAAGCTTTAATTTACGAAATAAGCGTAAACGAAATAAAAGAACTTGTAAAATATGGTCTGAAAGTGTATGTTTATAATGATCACTTTTTACACAGTAAACTTGGTTTAATTGATAATAAATTCGGTTGATTTGGAACAAATAACTTTGATAAAAGAAGTATGTTTTCGCAGTACGAAAGTATGGATTTAGTTCAAGGTGAAGTTATCCAAGATTTAATAAACATATTTGAAGAATACAAAAATAATTGTTCAACTATTTCTGAAAGTGAAATAGTAAACAAAAGACCAAATGCATTGATTAGAAGTCTTTATAAATTATTAAAAAACATAGTTTAACTATTATGTTTATTCAAATGAGCATATTTAAAAATTAACACACTGTTGTTAATTTTTTCATTTAGCGTGTTAAATTTGTAAAATATACATATGTTTAAAAATATAGTCAACAAAATTTTTACCAAAAACCAGCAGATTGACCGAAGTGAAAATTTATATATGCCTTGTGAAGGTTTTGTTCAAGATTTAAGTGATTTTAAAAAAGACTTAAAATACAAAAACCTAACAAATTTTCCTGGCGTTAATATAACTTTTGATCAAGGAAAAGAATTTTTATATTTGTATTCTCCTTTAGAGGCAAAAATTAAATTTATTCACGAATGTAAACACACACTAATTTTACAAACTTCTAATAATAACAATTATATGCTGCATTTTGGAATTGATATTTTAAGAGAAAGCACAGAAGTTTTTCAAATTTTTGTAAATGAAAACCAAGCAGTAACTAATAACGACATACTTCTTTCGCTTAATTTAAAAAAACTAGTAAATAAAGGTTATTACGTTAATTTACAAATACTACTTTTACCTGATTCAAATTCTAAAAATTTGAATATAGAACTAAAAAACCAAAATCTCTCTGCTCACACCAAGGTGGCTAACATTAAGTAAATCTTAAGTTTGCTGTACCTTTAAATCTCATTTCTTTTTCGATATTTTTTACCAAAGTGAAGAAATTTATATTTAACTTATCGTTACTTAATAGATTTATTAAACTTTCTACAATTTCTATTTGACTAGTATCACTTATTTCTTCGTTTTCTAAATCATCACTAACAAATTCAATTATGCTGTTTTTCTTAATTCTGTAAACATTATTGATGTCTATAAAATAGCTATTATTTTTTAGATCGTTAGTTCATATTTTTAATGTATCTTTAGTACTATCTGAACTTAATTTTGAAAATGTGAAGGTAAAATAGTAATAATCTTCATCTGAGCTTACTATAACTATTTTGTTATCAATATCACTTCTTTCAACGTATTTTGCTAATTTTTGCGAAACATTTATAATTTCTAATACTCTAATTTTATTTTCTTTTTTCATAACTTTATTCTACTGTTTTCAATGGCTAAAATACAAATGTCAGAGTCCAGTTTTAGTATAAAGAAAGTATTTTTTAAGTTGCCTTTTACTTATTAACAAATATAATTGATTACTAATTGTCCTTAAAGTAGTATTTTTAGGAAATTGTAAAAAAACTAAACTAATAAAAAAGTAAGCAAAAAGCAACATTGCAGTAAAATTTTTTATTAAGTTAATTCATTTATAAGAGCAAAAATAATAAAAAATTAACATTTGGCTAAATGTTAATTTTTAATTTCTTAGTCTAATTCAATTGCACCTGTAAATAATTTAAAGTATTGAGCACCTTTTTGCATTAATTCCTGGTGGTTACCCATTTCAATTATTCTACCTTGGTCCATAACAACGATTAAATCACAATCTAAAATTGTGCTTAAACGGTGAGCGATAACAAAGCTAGTTCTATTTTGCATTAAATTATACATGGCTTCTTGAATGTGTTTTTCAGTGTTGGTATCAATTGTACTTGTAGCTTCATCCAAAATTAAAATAAGAGGGTTTAATAAACTAACTCTAGCAATTGATAAAAGTTGTTTTTGCCCTTGTGAAAGGTTGTCTCCGCTATTTTCTAAAACACTTTCAAAACCGTCATTCATTAAATCAATAAAACGATTTGCATTACTTAAATTTGCTGCATTAGCTATTTCAGCCATTTCAGCTTGTTCTTTACCGTAAGAGATATTTTCTTTTATTGTTTTTGTAAATAAGGATGTATCTTGTAAAACTAACCCAAGTGATTTTCTAAGGGATACTTTATCAATATCATTTACATTAATCCCATCGATTAAAATTTCTCCGCTTGTTACATCATAAAATCTATTAATTAAATTGGTTATTGTGGTTTTTCCAGCACCTGTTGCCCCTACAAAGGCTACTTTTGTTCCTGCTTTAATATTTAAATTAATATCTTTTAAAATTAATTTATCACGAGTGTAACCAAAGTTTACATTTCTAAATTCTACATTACCAAAGGCGTTTTTGTAAATTGTTTCATTGTTTTGTACTATTTTATAAACAAATTGATTTGGTTGGTTTATTTGTTTTTTAATATCTTCTAATAAAAGCGAATCAACTTTTTGTGTATCAATAATCTGGATTGTCCCGCTGTTGGTTTCAGGTTGTTGCTCAAGTGTGTCAAAAATCCTTTTGCTTCCTGCGATACCCATAAAAATAGTATTAAATTGTTGAGCAATTTGACCAATAGGGTTTGAAAAGTTACGAGCATATTGTAAAAATGAAACTAAAACCCCTATATTTAAAGTTGAAATAAGTCAAGATGGAAGGTCATTTGAGAAAATAACCAAAGCCCCACCGATTATAGCTAAAAGACCATAATATAAATTACCCATGTTAATCATTATTGGGAACAATATATTAGCATTTAATTTTGCTTTAAAATCATATTTATAAAACTCATCACTTACTTTTTCATATTTATCAAATATAGCTTGTTCATAGTTAAATAATTTAATTACTTTAACACCATTTATCATTTCATTAACGTGTCCATTTAACTTAGCCATTAATTCTTGACGTTTGAAAAAGTATTTTTTATTATTTTTACCTAAAATTTGTCCTAAAACTAATAATAAAGCAACTAAAAATATTGCAATTAAAGTCATAAATCAACTAAAGTAAAGCATTAATCCTAAACTTACGATTATAGTTGTTAAAGAGTTAAACATTTGTGGAATGCTCTCAGAAATCAATGTTCTTAGCGTTTTAATATCATTGTTAAAAAGTGAGTTTATATCACCTTTTAAATTAGTATCAAAATATTTTAAAGGTAATGTTTGAATGTGCGAGTAAAGATCATCTTGTATATTTTTTATAGTTTTAAATGTAAGATTAACACTTAAACGTGACGAAATCAACTGACTTATTACACCTAAAATATACATAGCACCTAAAATGCTAACAGCTAATGTAAATCCTGCTCAATCAAAAACAGCATTAGGTATAGCTAAAAAAGGAACTAAAAATTTATTAAATAGAACTAACCCTAAAAAAGATTGTGCGCCGGCCATAACAGCACTAGATATAATTGTCCCCAATATAATTAAAGAAAATAAAAAAGGTGAGGTATTTCAAATATACTTAATCAATTTTGAAAAAGCTGAAGGAGTTTTTTTATTTTTCTTCATTTTTCTCTCCTTTTTGAATTAAATATAAATCTCTATATAATTTATTGTTTTTTATAAGGTTTTCATGCGTATCAAAATCTAATATTTTACCTTCATCGATAACAATTATTTTGTCAGATTCTTGAATTGATGAGATACGTTGTGAAATTATAATTTTTGTTATATCTTTTAAGTTTTCTTTAAGCGCTTGTCTAATTTTTTTGTCAGTTTTATTATCCACAGCACTTGTTGAATCATCTAAAATTAAAATTTTTGATTTTTTAACTAAAGCTCTAGCGATACATAAACGTTGTTTTTGTCCACCACTAAAGTTATTTCCTTTTTCTTCTACATAATAATCAAGATTGTTTTCTTTTTCATAAACAAAATCATATGCGCTAGCTATTTTTAATGCTTGATCAATTTCTGAATCACTAGCTTGAGGATTTCCTCATTTAAGGTTTTCTCTTATTGTTCCGCTAAATAAAACATTTTGTTGTGGAACAAAAGAAATATTTTTACGTAAGAAATCTAAATCATATTCTTTAACATCGACTCCACCTATTTTTATACTTCCTATTGTGGTGTCATATAGTCTTGGAATTAAATTCACAAAACTACTTTTTCCGCTTCCTGTTGTACCGATAATACCAATTGTTTGACCTTGCTTAATTGAAAGATCAATATTGTTTAATGAGTATAGTTTAGAATTAGAATTGTATTTAAGTGATACATTAACAAAATCAATATCACTATTAGGCATTTGTTTAATTCCGTTATTTGGGTTTTTTATACTTTTAGTTTCTTTTAAAACTTCTGAAATTCTGTTGTGGCTAGCTTTAGCTATAGCTATTGTAACTATAGCTAAAACAAGTAATAACAAGCTAATAAATACTTGTCACATATAACCTATAAATGAACTTAAAATCCCAAAAGTCATTCCGCCTGTTTTAGTTACTATTTGGTTTGTTGCCACAATAATAAATATAAATACACTTAAAAATATACTTCCAATAAAAATTGGTTGTGTGTAAGAAACAATTTTTTGTGCAGAAATTGATAATTTTTTCACTAATAATGTCTCTTTTTTAAATGATGATAATTCTTTATCTTCTGTAGCAAAGGCTTTGATTGTTCTGATACCATTTAAATTTTCGATAATTTTGTTATTCAATTTATCATATGCTTGAAGTTGTTTTCTGAATCTTTTGAATGCTAAAATTATTAATGTAAAAGTAACGGTAGCCAAAACAATTACAATCGCTAATAAAACTGACGCTAAAATAACATCTTGTGTGTATGCCATAATTACAGCGAACACAAGCATAATTGGTGCACGCATCATTAATCTTATAATCATCATGTATGCGTTTTCGACATTCTGAATGTCATCAGTTAATCTTGTGATAAGGCTACCATTTGAAAATTTATCAATATTCTTAAATGAAAAACCTTCAATTCTCTTAAATAATTCTTCCCTGATATTTTTTGAAAATTTTGCAGCACTTTTAGATGCTGTAATTCCTCCTAATACCCCAAAAATTAAACTTATTACAGCTAAAGCAACAATTACTAAGCCGTATTTTAAAGTTTCATTTCAGTTGGGTTGATTATTTTCTGGAGTTAACCCATAATCCATTAATCACGAAACAACTTTTGGCATTAAAGTTGTCGCAATAACTTCTAAAATAACAAAAATAACTGTAAAAGCACTTATAAGTCTAAGACCTTTAGTCAAAGAAAAAAGTGTTTTGTTATTTTCTTTCATAAGACCTCCTAATGTGTTATTTTAATTTAAAAATATGGGTTTATTATATAACTATTGATTAGAGGGTAAGAAATTAGTTTTGATATTTTAAAAAAAATAAAAAAACTATGCCACAAAAATGACATAGGGTGACTCTTGGATAAAATATCCTCGATGTCGGCTCTTAATAATTTTAGCATATTTATCAATTAAAATTGACTTTTTATATTATAATAATAAAGCCATCGGAACGATAACATTGTAACTTGGTCAGGTCCTAACCGAAGCAGCCATATCGATAAGTGTCGTGTCCGGCGGTCTTTTTTTTATTTTTGAAATTGTAATAATATTTAAAAATACACATTAACCAATTATTAAACTGAGGCAGAAATTTTGGGCCTAGTTTATATTGATAATGTGTATTTTTATTAAACTATTCTATTTGCTATTTGTGCTGAATCGTTAATTTTGTCAATTAATCTTTGAAGTTCTTGTGTTTTGATAACAAGCACATTTAAAGAATCTATTTTTGTTGGATCGATACTTAAATAATTGTCAACTTCTTCTTTAAAAGAGTGAAGATCATACCCTTGTTCTTGGTCTTGGGTAAAAGTTGTTTTTAATTTGTTTTTTAAATTATCAAAATAGTTGTTTAATTGATCTTTATTTTGAACTAAAGTTAAAGCAAGTTCTATTGTTTTGGACGCCTCTTTTGTGTATTGAACCACATTAAGAAATTGCTCTACGGTGTTGGCTGAATTTGTAGATTGTTCATATTGTTGTTTAATATCTTCAAGTCTTTGAATGAAAATCTCTAATCCAGGCATTGATGATTTTTCTAAATTTAACATCTGAATTGAATCATTAACTTTGGCAAAAAATCTTTGTGCTTTTTTTGTTATCACTTTTTGAACTTGATCTTGACTTCCTTTTGTTAATGTAACATTAGCATCAATGATTTTTTCAAGTGCTAACAAATTATTAACTTTTGCAATCTCTAAGGTTAATTCAGCGTTAGATAAAGATTTCAATTTATCTTTTTCAATTAATGCGGTTTGAGAAACCTTTTTAAAATAATCTTGATCATTTAAGTTACTTGTGGCTTTAGCAAACTTTTGATTTAAATTGTCAATTTTTTGAATTTCATTCTCTATTTCAGAAGTTATTTTTTGTCTTTCACTTAAATAAGCTGAAAAAGATTGCTTTATTTGTTCAACTGTAGCTTCAAGTTCTTTTTCTTCGCTTTCTGTAACTTTGTTAGCAGATGTATAAAATTTAACAACTAAGGCTTTATATTTATATTGTAATAGATCATTTTTTTCAAAAAAGTTATAGGCTTCTTGGGTTTGAGGGTTATCTTTTTGTTCTTTTTCTCACTTTAAAAATTGTTGTTCAATTTTTGAAGTTAATTCCTTATTGTAAGAAATAGTTTGATTAAGGGAACTTTTTCTATTAACCAATATATATGTAGTTGCTCCCCCAAAAGCAGCCACTATTAAAACTAAGGGAACGAATCTTCAATTTTTTGCTAATTTACTTTTTATTGATGAATTATTATTAGGTAATGGATTTGAATTATTAGGTTCTTGATTGTTTAAATCAGGGTTTTGGTTTGAGTTATTTGCGTTTTGGTTCATAATATCAAAATTATAAATTAAAAACAAATATATATTTAATATTTACTATAACATTTCTATCAATTTTTTAGCTTCTTCTATTGCTTTAATAATTCTTTCTTGATATGAAGGGAACTGGCTTACATTTGAAACTTCTACACTTTGTGATTATGGTCTAATCCCATATGAATAAGAGCTATATGAAGGTTTTGATTCTTTTCGAACTGAAACACTTCAACCTTTTGTTGTTTTTAATAGATTGTCCATGGCTTTTAAAATATCTTTTTTAAGTCTAGCTATTTTATTTTTGTAAGCGTAAAATTCATCAGTTTTAAGCTCTAGATTATATTCTGCTACACTTATTTGTCTTCTTGTATTTTTAATGCTTTCTTGTAGTTCAGCAATTTCTTTAGCTTTTTTCTTTACTTCTTCATTTAGTTTTTGGTAATTAGTTTCTAAATTATCATAATTTGAAGCGAGCTCATCATAACCGTCTTGCAGATTGTCTAAGTCGTTATTTAGTTTGTTATTTTCGTTTTCAAGTTGTGAAATTTTTTGACTTCTTTTTTCTAAATCTTGTTCTTGGTTTGAAATAACCAATAATAATTCGTCTCTTTTATTGATTAAATCACTAATTGTTTTTTCTTTTTCTGATATCACCTGTTTTAAATCGTATATCTGCCCCAATAAAATGTCATTTTTTAAGTCTGATTCAATTTTTTGTTCTTTGATTTTGTTTAATGAATTTTCCAGTTCATCAATTTTATTTAGTAATGTTGAGTTTTCGTTATTAGCATTATTTACTTTTGAAGAAATAACACTTATTCTTTTTTGTAAATCATTGATTTGATTATCTTTTTGTGCTACTAAAGTTAAAAGTGATTCAATTTGAGCTTTAAGTTCATTTACATCTTTTAAATTAGCTTCTTCATTTAATTTGATGATTTCTTCAAGTCTTGTTTTTTCTTTTTGTACTATTAAATTAGAAGCATTGGCGTCGTTTATAAGTTGTTGTAATTTTTCGTTTTGCTGCTTTATTGCATTATTTAAGGCATCTTTATCATTTATTTGTTTATTTAATAATTCAATGTTTTGCAAAAGCTTTTCTTTTTCATCACTAAGTGAATTGATAATTTCATTTAATTTTATATTTTCGTTTTTCAAATCACTAAGCTCTTGTTGTTGTCTTTCAAGCTCCCCAAGAAGTTTTTCTTTTTCGGTGTTTAAACTTTTTAGTGAATTATCAAAATCAATTGAAGCTTTGTTGAATATATTTGCCATTTGTATAAATTTATTAGAAATAGTTAAAACTATATTAGTTTCAATATTTTTTAAGATTTCAAAATCGCTAATAAATTTTTTGTTACCAAAGTCTTTTTTAGGTGATTTTTCTATTTGTTCTTCAATTTTGTTAATTTCTTGTGTTAGTTGGTCTTTATACTCTTGATTTATATAAGCTGATGTTTGAATTACTGAATTAATATTTTTTAGTTCATTTAAGGAATTAAACATTCTTAAAGTGCTTTCAAGCATAATGTTATTTATTAATGCTTCTTTTTCTTGAATAGTTAATTCTTGCGATTCATTAATTTGGTTTAACTGTTGAATTAATAAATTTTGATTATCTACCTTATTTTGTAGTGTTTCAATTTGTTTTAATAATAATTTTTGCTCTTGCTCAAATTTAGTTATTGTTGCATTAAGGGTTAATTCATTTTCATTGAAATCTTCAATTTTTTTAACTAAAGCACTAAATAAACCTCTTTCTTTTTCTTGAATAAGTAAAAAATTTGTCTCAAAATCTTTATAAAAAAGACCTATTTTTTTATCTATAATTTCTACATTTTCTAACGAAACCTCTTGTTCTTTAAAGTCATTTGAATATGAAACAAGAAAATTTATAAATTGTAAATGATATGAACTAAGTATCTTAAAATTTTCTAAATCACTTAATATTGATGTTTCAAAAATTTGCTGTAAATTTTCGTTTGTTAACTTAATATTTTCGATAGTTTTATTAATAAAATCAATTGTCTTTTGTTTATTTAATATAATTTGCTTAATTAAAAGATCTTTATCATTTTCTGAAACTACGATGTCATTTTTTAAATCATCAATAATCTTATTTTTGTCCAAAATATCATTGTTTAAGTTGTTTATTTGATTTTCTGCTTCAATTTTTGAATTTACCAATTCCTTATTAAGATCAATAAATTGATTTTTAATTTTAACTTCTTCTTCTAGATTAGATTTAGTTATTTCTAATTGATCTCTTTCTCTTTGAAGTGATTCATTAATAGTGGATAAATTATTATTTAAATTTAAAATATGGTTTTCTAAATTATTATTATTTGAAACCAAAGTGGAGTTAATTTTGCTTAGTTCGTTGTATTTATTTTTATATAAATCTCGATTATTTACGGCGTTATTTTTTTGCATATCTTGAACTACAATCGCGCTTGTAACAGCTGCGGCAGAAACAAATAAAGCTCCACCCATAAATATTATTTTCTTTTTGTTTTTCTGCATAATCCTCCTCGCTTATACTTGGGCTTGGAATAGGTGATAAAACTTTTTTGAGACTGTTGCTAAAATTATTTTTAATAGTTAAATTTTTATATGGCTACTTAAAAATAAAAAAATCAGCAGTGCTGATTTTAATTTTTTTTCGGATCAATATTTGTTTTTAAAATTGATAAAAATGCTTCTTGAGGAACTTCCACACTTCCTAGTGTTTTCATTCTTTTCTTACCTTCTTTTTGTTTTTTAAGAAGTTTTTGTCTTCTGGTAACGTCACCTCCATATAATTTTGCGGTAACGTCTTTTCTGAAGGCTTTAATAGTTTCTCTGGCGATTATTTTACCACCAATAGCCGCCTGAACAGGCACTTCGAAGTTCTGTCTTGGAATAGCGTCTTTTAATTTTTCACACAATTCTCTAGCAGCTGGATAAGCGTGATCTCTGTGGGAGATGATACTAAAGGCATCAACTTTTTCACCATTGAGTAAAATATCAACCTTTACTAAATCACTTTCTCTGTAACCTATTCACTCATACTCAAAACTAGCATAACCTTTTGTTGAACTTTTTAATCTGTCAAAAAAGTCAAAAATAGTTTCAGCTAAAGGTAATTCGTAAATTAATTGACTTCTATTGTTATCAATATAAACTAAATCTTTGTATATCCCTCTTTTGTTTTGGCACAATTCCATAGCATTACCTATGTATTCGTTAGGTAAATAAATATGTGCTTCAATATAAGGCTCTTCAATATGATCAATAAATGTTCTATCAGGTAAAAGTGAAGGGTTAGAAATTTTTTCAACACTTCCGTTTGTCATGTAAACATTATACTCAACACTAGGACTTGTGGCAATAACACCCACTTTATATTCACGATCCAATCTCTCTTGCAAGATTTCCATGTGTAACATTCCTAAAAAACCAACTCTAAAACCAAATCCTAGAGCTTTTGATGTTTCTTGTTCTCATGTTATTGATGAATCGCTTAAAGATATTTTTTCTAAACTTTCTTTTAATTCAGCATAATCTTTTGTGTCGATAGGATAAAATCCTGTATAAACAACAGGTTTCATTTTTTTATAACCTGGTAGAGGTGTGTCTGTTGGGTTGTCAACTAATGTAATAGTATCTCCAACACTAACTTCTTTAGCGTCTCTTATGGCCGCACTAACTCAACCAACTTCTCCAGCTTCTAAGTAATCTTTTTTAGTTTCATATGGGTTTCTTACCCCTAATTCAATGACATGGTATTCTTTGTTGTTTGACATGAATTTGAATTGATCGCCTGTTTTTAAGACTCCTTCGAAAATTCTTACAAGCATAACAACACCTCTGTAAGGATCAAAGTAACTATCAAAAATTAAAGCCTTAAGTGGTTTAGAGTCGTCTGCGTTTTTTGGACTAGGAATAAATTTTTCTATAGCCTCTAAAACATCAGGAACACCCACACCAGTTTTGGCGCTAACTAAAACAGCGTTTTCAGTAGAAATACCAATAACATCTTCAATTTCTTTTTTAACTCTTTCCACATCAGCACTAGGTAAGTCAATTTTATTAATAACCGGAATAATTTCAAGGTCGTTTTCAATAGCTAAATATACATTAGCTAAAGTTTGCGCTTCAATTCCTTGAGTTGCATCAACTACCAATAAAGCCCCTTCGCTAGCTTTAAGTGAACGAGAAACTTCATAATTAAAATCCACATGCCCAGGTGTGTCAATTAAATGAAAAGTGTAATCTTTATATTTAAGTTGAACAGCATTTAATTTGATTGTGATTCCTCTTTCTTTTTCAAGATCCATTGAATCTAAAAACTGTTCTTTTAAGTCTCTTTTGCTAACGGTATTAGTTAATTCTAAGATTCTGTCAGCTAAAGTACTTTTACCATGATCTATATGAGCTATGATCGAAAAATTCTTTATCTTATTTTTATCCATAATTGTTTTAAATTATATAAAAAACGCCAAAATATTGTTATGAAAATTATGCTTTTTGTCGATTATCAAAAATGTCTTTGTGCCGGTTTTATTAATGTATTTGCTTATTTATAGCTTTAAAAGTTCGCAGACTTAAATAATTTAACTTAACAAAAACAAAAACACGCAAATAGTCTAAATTTAGTTTTAAAATAGTTTGAGACTTTGGAGTAAATATTTATTTTTAAGCTAATTTCTAATAAAATATATTTATATGTCTAAAACAATCAAAAAAAGAATATTTGCTATTGAAAATTTTTTCGATTTATCCAAAAATAAAAATAACCAAAAAATAATAGTAAATATTCCATTACTACAAATTTATAAGAATAAAAAAAGCGCTATTTTAATTGACAAAGATAGTGATTTTTTTAGTGAGAAAAATTATCTTAATAAACTTGTAAACAACGATAATTGTGCTTATGTTTTAAATGATATTCAATTTTCAAATCAAGAATATGATGTTTATTTTGGTAAAAACAATCTTAAAAAGAAAATTGCTTTTTTTGATATTGAAGAAATTTATAATTCTGACAAAAATATTCCTATTTTTGAAATTTGAAAAAAATCATTAGATTTTGATGATTTTTATGAAGAAGAGCACAAACAATTTCATGAGGTTATTAAAAGAAATGAACTAACATTTAAGAGTTCAATTTTTAGATCGCTTAATTATTCATCAGAAAAAATAATCCCTTTAAATGACGAATTCACCAAAGAACTAGGTAAATACGCAACAATTTTTAAAGAAAAATGATTTGCTATGACCGAAGAAGAATTTCTTAAGTATATGGATGAGTTAGAAGAAATTTTTGAAGAATACAAAAAAGATTCTTTAAGTGAATTTTTTAAATTCTATAATGAAATTTTTGAAAATTATCGTCGTTTAAGTGACTTGTTAAAAAACAAAAATTCTGATGCGGACAGCGAAGAAATTCAAATGATTAAAACTAAACTTAAACATTTAAGAGAAATCAATAACACAAGCTTAAGAAGAGTTGAAAACAACTATAAAATAAGAGATTTAAAAAGCGAAATTAAGTTTTTTCAAGATTTAATGGTCGAACTTAAAAACAGAAGTGTCAAATATAAAAATTCCATTACTTATAAAATTGAAAAAGCAATCAAATCAACACAAGAAAAAATGAGTTTATTAAATAGTTTTTCTGAAGAATATTTACATCTGTACAAAATTTTACAAATCAAAAAACGTTCTTTAGCGCTTTGAAGACACCACTCACACAAAATTAAATATTTAAAAGTGTCTAAAATTTGAGATTTATATAACTCAATCCAAAATGAAGAACTTTTATTTATTAATAATAATTTAGCAGCTTTAAGTAATCCAATGATTTCATCAATCCTAACAAAAATCAAACGTAAAGTTAGAAGTGAATTTAAGTATGATTTTAGTACATATATTGATAATTCTCACAGTGTTTTTAACGAAATCACAAAAGAGATAACTTCTAGACAAACTCAAATATCACGACTTAAAAAACTAAAATTTGAAACAGTTAGTGACAGTAATAAATTTTTAGAACAACAAAAGTATGATTATTTAGTAAAAATGTATCAAGCTGAAGATAAGTGAAACAAAAAATCTAAAGATCGTCTTTTTAAAAATACACTTAAAAATTACTCACCTAAACTTAAACGTTTTGTTAGAAGTATTCGCAAAAACGAACAAATGCAAAGAGACGCGCTAAAAATCATTAAAGAAAGTATTATCAAAAAAGCTAAATCTCTAAATAAATTAAATGATTATTCTATTTATATTAATGAAAAACTTGATACTGTTTTAAATTACCAAAATTTCCCTTTAATTAACTCTTTTATAGTTGAATTAGTAGATTTTTGCTTAAATAAAAGTTTGAAAACTTTATCAAGTAAATTTATTAATATTTTTAATGCTGCCAACAAAATGGTTAGCGCAATGTCTTATATTAGCGTTAATTTTAGTAATTATTTAATCCCTTATGATGATATTCAAATAATAAATAAAATTAAATTGAAATTAATTAATGTGATTTTACAAAAACCAGTTATTTTATTTGTGCAAGATAACGTCGAAAACACATCTTTTAGTCAAAGAAATGAGTTTTTAAGAGTTTTAAATGTTTTAACAAAAGAAAATAATATTCATTTTGTGTTAGTAACTAGAGATTGAAATTTAGTTAGAACAATTTTTGATGCAGTTTATATTTTTTACCAAAACAACTTAATTGAAGGTGGATTAATCAGTGACATTATTGAAAATCCAATTCATGCATATACACAATTTTTAGTTGATCCTAAAAAAGTTCATAATATTTATTCTTTTGATAATAATTTACCTTGAGTTTATAACGAGGTAAATTATGTGGATGATTACAAAACTCACTATGTTTGTGCTAATTATGAAAATTTTCAAAAATGAACACAAAAAGATTTTCAGTGTAACACTAAAAAAGATACAGAATTGAGAAATATTGATTTAAAAGACGTGGATCGAGTTTTAAAACCTGTGATTAGAAAACATGAAGTAGCTATATCAAATTTTGATAAAGCATTACATTCAATTAATGTTAATTCTAATTTGTTTGTGGTTAATGATCGTGACTTATCACTTTTAAATGAACTAAAAGATGAACAAACCAAAAACACTGTCAATATAAATGATTCTGAAGTTGATATTTTTGATACAATAGAATAACAATAATTTAGAAACTTATAATTTAATAATTTTAATAATAAAACTTAATAATAAAAGGAGCAATAATGCGTAAAATAGCAGTTTTAACTTCAGGTGGTGATGCACCAGGAATGAATGCAGCCTTAAGAGCAATTATCAAAACAGCTAAAGCTAATGATATTGAAACTTACGTAGTTTATGAAGGTTATTATGGTTTATACCACGGTAACATTGTAAAAGCAGATAACTTAGATGTAGATTTTTATAGTAATTTAGGTGGAACTTTTATTTATTCAGCTCGTTTTCCTGAATTTAAAGATCCGCAAGTAAGACAAGTGGCAATTGATAACTTAAAACAAAAAGGAATTGAAGCGTTAGTAGTTATTGGTGGTGATGGAAGCTACATGGGTGCTCAATTACTTCATGAAGCAGGTGTAAAAACAGTAGGAATTCCAGGAACTATTGATAATGATATTGCCTCAAGTGATTTCACAATTGGTTACGATACAGCTTTAAATGTTGTTGTTGAAGCTATTGACAGAATCAGAGACACAGCAAATTCTCACAAAAGAATTATGGTTGTGGAAGTGATGGGAAACCAATGTGGTGATTTAGCTTTATGAGGTGGTTTTGCTACAGGTGCTGAAATTATTTCAACAAGTGAATATACAATGGATGTAGATCAGATTGTCGAAGAAGCTTATCAATTAAGTTTAGAAAAAAACCGTCGTTCAATTATGATTGTTGTTAGCGAAAAAAGATATAATGTCAAAGAATTGTGTGACAAAATTCAAGCTAAAACAAATTGAGAAACTCGTCCAACAACACTAGCTCACACTCAACGTGGTGGAAGACCAACAGCACAAGAGAGAATTTTAAGCCAACTTTTAGGTATGAAAGCTGTTGAGTTCTTAATGCAAGATTTAAGTGGTATTGCTGTAGGAATTATTAACAACAATATTGTTGCAACTCCTATTTTAGAAGCTTTAAATATGTATTCACCTTCAAAAGCTAAAGCAGTTGAAAGAGCTATTAAATTCAACAAAATAAACAAAGTTAAATAATTACTCAAAATAATGAAAAAATTCCATATTTTGCCTTATTTTTGTCAAAATATGGAATTTTTGTTTTTTTATTTTTTAAATTAATTTTTATAAAATATAATAAAAATGAGGAAAAATGAGAAAAATAAAAAATATAGAATCAAATAAAGCGATAATAGAAATTTTGCAAAATATCAATGAAATCTCTCAATTTGCCCTTGATATTAAATTAGTATGTCAAAGAATAAAAAACAACTCTTCAAACATACATAAAATTTATGATGCCAATCCTCAACAAATCGAAAATATCATTAACGCTTTGCAACAAAAAAGCGAAGATATTCAAGAATTTCTACATTCACTAGAAATTGAAACTGAAGATATTTGAACAGATGAGAGTTTAAGTCAAATTCGGTTTCTAGACGATTTTTAATTAAGACTTAATTATAACTAAGCAGCCAAATCTGCTTTTTATTTTCTAACAAAATCAACCAAAAATAAATATGGTTGATTTTTAAAATTTTCTTGTATTATAAAATATGTTATAAACTACAAAGAGGAAACATTTATGAATTTACTTTACAAAATCCAAAAACACTTTAAAATCACAAAGCGCAAAAAAGAATTCAAAAGTTCTTTTAAAGTTTTTGATAATCACTTAAAAAATGATTTTATTGAAGAATTTATCATTAAAACAATTGAAAAAGCAGTTTTTATTAATAAATCGACACTGGTTTTGAAAAATTTAAACAAACCTTCATATCAATTTAAAAAAGTGTGATTCAAAATCTTTTTTAAATTCTTAAAGTTTTTGGTTATACCAGCAATTATTATCATTGTTCTTTGAAACAATAATCATTTTTTAGAATATCTTAGTCATTTTTTAGAAAAACTAATACCTTTTATTTTTTCTTTATTAGAGTATTTATTCGTTATTTCAATTGTTATTTTGATTTTGTTTATTTTATTTAGTGTTTATTTAATCTTAAGAACTTACGTTTTTAAAAGTGTTAATGCCGATGATTTAAGCAAATATAACTATGTTGCAATTGCTAGATATTTATCAAGACACTCACTAAGACAAAATTACGAAATAATTTATGATATTTCTAATTTAAGTGTTCAAAACAAACAATTATTTAAATTTTGACTTGAAAGTGTTTTTCACTCAGATTCATTTTTTAAATTAAAAAACCTTAAATATACTCTGGTTGAAAATCAAGATTTTCAACCTAAAATTCTTGATTTAAAAAACGATAATAAAATAGAATTTATGGACAAAAACGTTGAATTTAAATTAATCAATAAAAACAAAAAAATAGTTGTTGAAATTTTTGAGAAATATCAACAAACTTCTTCAACACTAATTATTAATCTTAAGGCTTCGTTTATAAATAATAAATTAGTAATTCAAAGATTAGATTATCCACTTTATGAGTCATTTAACTTTATTGAAGTTCTTTTGGAAATTTTAGCCCAACAAGCTCAAAAAAACAATATTGAACAAATTGAAATTAATACTAACATCTTCAAAAGTTTTGAAACACAAATGTGATGAGCCAACTCCAAAGTATTTAAAAAAAACCTAAACAATGAAGAGATAATGACCAGCATTTTAAAATAAAAAAGAAAATCGTTAAGATTTTCTTTTTTTACTTGGTTATAGTTACATTAGTAAAATTAAAAGGTAGACTATAATCTTTAATTTGACCATTATTATTAGCCACAGATACAATTAATTCACTTTCTAAATCAAAAACAATTGAATTTTCATTTGCATTAATATTAAAAATTTTATTAACATTTAATTCGATTCTATAAGGCATAAATGCGTTTGGATCATTTAAAGTTTGTCTAATTAAATGAGTTCTAGGATCATAAAGATTTGTTATAGATGTGTTATCAAATTCAACTAAAAACATCTTAGGTAAGTCTAAAGTTTCTCTTGAATTATCAGCTAGGATAATTTTGCTAAAAAGATTTAGCAAATTAGGGTTGTTTTGAGCTGTTATAATGCTATCTTCTTTAGAAGCGGCATTTATATAATTAAATCATTTTGCATTATTTAATAAGCTATTTTGGTTTAATCTCACGTTGAATTTTTTCAAAATATTATCATTATTTAAATTTTTAAAACCATCAATTGTGTAACTTATTACACTTGAAGTGTAAGAATCATTATCGTATTTATTATTGTGCATTTGTAAAACAAATTTTAATATAAGCTCACCAGTAACATCATCAGCAATCATATTTTCACTAACTATAGCCACATCACTATAATCATTAGCTAATTTTGTATATTCATTATCTAAACTAACAAAATTATGACCTAAATCCACTTCATTTTTAAATCTACCTAAATAGTATGAAGGAAAGTGATTTTTAGCTTGAGTATTTTGCTTGATTGATGTTTTGTTTTCAGCGACTCAATTAATGTAATTTAACAATGAATAAGAAGTGTTGATGCTAACTTTTTTATTAATTAAATTAAAGTGTTTTTCGCTAACAATATTATTATCTAAAACTTTAAGTTTTAGATCTAAATTAAGAATTAACATCAATTGTTGATTTTCGATAATAAAATCAAATTCTTGAATAAAAATTTGGTCATTTAAAATTAAGTTTTTTATATCGTAAAATTCATTATCAAAAGAAGAACCATTTAAAGTTTTAAAATAAGCAAGAGTTTTTTGTGTATCATCAGCGCTTTGAATAACTAATGAGTGTTGATCTACTTTATTTTGATACATTAAATTTGTGTCAAATTCATAACCTATTGATCTTATACTTTGAGGTTTTTTAAATCCACTTATCACAAAAGAAAATTCTTTTGTGATGTTATTTTTTGTAACATTAGCGTTAAATTTTAAAATACCAGCTTGATCATCATAATAAGTTATGTTAATGTTATTAACTGTAAAATCTTCAAAATTATAAACTGAGGCAAAAGTTGTTTGTGAAGCAAAATTTTGATTTGATAAATTAAAATTAACTAAAAAACTTGCGGGCGCGTTGATTGTTAAATTATTATTGGTGTTTAAATTTTGATTTAATTGTCACTCTTGTGTAGTAGAAGTGGGATTTGAGTGTGAAGATTCTTGCGCTGGTTTTTGAGATTCTTCAGTAGCAGATTCTTGTGTTGACTCTTTTGCGCTTGAGTGTTCTTGTTGTTGAGTGTCTTGCTCAGGTTCTTGAGTTGCGCTTTCACTTTCTTTAGGAGTTTGAGGTTCTTCTGTTTGTTGAGTTGTAGTTTGTGACTCATGTGAAGAATCTTGTTCTGGTTGCTGCGGTTGAGCATCTTCTTTAGTTGTGGTTTGTGCTTCTTGCGAAGATTCTTGTTCTGGTTGCTGAGTTTGAGAATCTTGCGCATCTTCTTTAGTTTCTTGAGTTACGCTTTCACTTTCTTTAGGAGTTTGAGGTGTGTGCTCATCTATAATTTGAGATTCTTGTGTTTCTTGAGTTGTAGTTTGTGTCTCATGTGAAGGTTCTTGTTGTGGTTGTTGAGTTTGAGAATCTTGCGCATCTTCTTTAGTTTTTTGAGTTACGCTTTCACTTTCTTTTGAGGTTTCTTTTTCTTGTGCACTTTGAGAATGTTCATCTTCTTTAGTTGATTCTTCAAAAGTTTGTTCTTTAGTTTCATCAACTGTAGCTGAATGATCTTTTTGAGGATTAGAATCTTGAGTTTGAGTTACATTACAACCCACAAAAGTTAATGCACTAGCGGCACTTAAAATAGTAAAAATAATTTTAGATTTGTTTTTAAATTTCATAATAAGGAAATTGTAAATTAATTACCATATATAATAAATAAAAGATAAAGATTTTTTACTACTATATAGGAATATTACCAATTATGATTTTGTATTTTTGCTTAAAATTTTCATTTACCGCTCAAATATAACTACAAAATAATCATCGTTTTTGACAAATGTTGTTAATTAAAAAAACATTTGTTTTTTATATAAAGTGCATTATAATTTAAAAATATGAATAATAAAAAGAATCCCATCATAATTTTTACAGGACCTAGCGGAGTAGGTAAAGGAACAGTTGAGCGTTATTTATTTGAGTTCGAAGAGCTCAATTTATCTTTGTCATGCTCAGTTACAACCAGAAAACCTCGTAACGGAGAAATAAATGGGATTCATTATTATTTTTTAGACAAAGCAATTGTTCAGCAAATGATTAAAGGTCGTGAATTTATTGAATTTAGTTATCATTTTGATAATTATTACGGTACTTTATATAGTGAATTAGATAAGATTCACAAACGTAATAGAGTTCCAATTTTAGAAATTGAAACTAGAGGTGCTAGACAAATTATTGATAAATTATGTAGCGACGATAAATATAATGTAATAACTATCTTTCTTTTACCTCCTTCAATAGAAGAGTTAAAAGAGAGAATTATTAAGCGTGGTTCAGAAGATGATGACACCTTAAGACAAAGATTAGCTAAAGCTGAAAAAGAGATTGAGGAATCTCAAATTTTCAGATATAGAGTAGTTAATGATACTCCCGAAAGAGCAGCTGAAGAAATAAGAAATATACTACACAAAGAGTTAGGGCTTTAATGAAATTTGCTTACAAATCAATTAAAGGGAAAAGAAGCGAAAACCAAGATAAAATAGCGTTATTTGAAAAAGATAACGTTATTTTTGCTATTGTTTGTGACGGCATTGGTGGTCATCATGGTGGTTCATTAGCCTCAAGCACAACTATTAATAATTTTGGTAGCGATTTTATTGAAAAATTTGATGCTAAAACAACTGATATAGAAACATTTTTTAAATTGTCTTTTTATAATAACATTGACAAATTTGGTGAATTAGCCTCAAAAGATTCAAAATTAATTAAAATGGGAACAACTTTAACTAGTGTTTTTATTGATAAAAACACAAATCAGATAACTTGTTTTAATGTTGGTGATTCACGAACTTATGTTTTAAATACAAAAAATAAATTAGTACAAATAAGTGAAGATAATAATTTATATAACGAAATTGATCCTAACAAAAGGCATCTATACTCGCCTAATGAACTTAAAGAATTAACCAATTACATTGGTTTAAATTCTAAAAAAATGTACGATGTTTATAAAATTGATTCCCAAAGTTTTCAAAACATAAAAGTAATACTTTTATGTAGTGATGGTGTTTATGGATTTTTAAGCGATGAAACACTTAAAAATTTAATTTCTGAAGAAATATCTTTAAATTTAAAAGTAGACAAAATTATCAATAGCGCCTTAATTAATGGCTCAAACGATAATATTTCACTTATAGCTATTGATGTTAGAGGTGAAAATGAACATATCTAACCATAAAGTTTTTACTTCTAAAAATATAATTAATAAATACAAAGTCATTAAATTAATTGGTATAGGTGGTATGTCTAAGGTGTTTTTGGTGCAACAAATAGACACACAAAAAACGTATGCACTAAAATATCGCAATAACGATGATAATCAAAATAACAAAATTCGTTTTATTAGGGAATTAGAATTATTAAGAAAAATAAACTCCAAAAACATTCCTAAAATTTACTCTTGACACATTGATGAAGATGAACAGTTTTTTGTTATGGAATATATTGAAGGTGAAACGCTTAATAATATTATTAAGAAAAACGGTTTTTTACACGAGAGAATTGCGCTTAATTACATTAAGCAAATTTCTAGCGCTATAAAAGAGTTGCATGATTTGAATATAATTCACAGAGACATCAAAAGTCAAAATATTTTAGTGAGCAAAAATCAAGTAATTAAAGTTATTGACTTAGGTATAAGTATAACAAGTGATACATTAGATTTGAGATTAACACGCGAACAAAGTATTGTGGGTAGCGTTTATTATGTAGCTCCAGAATTAATCAAAAACAACAAAAACATCTCAGTTCAAAGTGATATTTATTCACTGGGGATATTATTTTTTGAAATGTTAAGCGGAAAATATCCTTTTGATAATGAAGATATTATTATGACTTTATATATGCACAAAAACAATCCCTTCCCACGTATTACAAAAATCAGAGAATTACCTTTTTCGCTTGAAAATGTAATATATAACGCAACTCACAAAAACCCAAATTATCGTTATGCTAGCGTTAGTGATTTTATTAAAGATTTATCTACATGTTTAGATAAAGCGCGCAGCAGTGAAAAATCGCTTTATGAAAAAGAAATTCAACAAAACACACAAATAGGTAGTTTTTTAAAATCAACTAAGTTTTTAGTGATTTTAAGCGTTAGTGTTTTTGTGATGTTAGTTGCTTTAATTGTGGCAATTTTAATTATTTAAAAAGGAGTAGAATGCAACAAGGAAAAATTTACTCAATCATCAGTGGTGTTTATCATGTTAAAGTTGAAGATAAAATTCTTAAAGTGCACGGTAGCGGAAAATTAAGATTTTTAAACTTAACACCTTTAGTGGGCGATTATGTAAGTATTCAAAATGATCAAATTAGTGATATTTTTGAACGTAAAAACTCATTTATTCGTCCGAAAGTGGCAAATGTTGATCAAGTTATTGTTGTTATGTCACTTAAAGAACCTGAGTTTCAGCCATTTTTAATGGATAAATATTTAAGTATTATTGAGTACAAAAACATTAAACCAGTGATTTTTTTAACTAAAAGTGACTTGTGCGATGATTTTTACTGATATGATCAATATAAAAAAATCGGCTATGAAGTTTATTTAATTGATAATAAAAATCAAAATTATCTTGAACACTTAAAACACATTTTCAAAGACAAAACTAACGTTTTCTTAGGCCAAAGTGGAGTGGGTAAAACCACAACAATTAACTATTTAAGTAATAATAGCTACCAAACTCAAGCCATATCCAAGGCGCTTAATCGTGGTAAGCACACTACAAGAGTATTAAGAATTATTGAATTTAACGAAGGTGAGTTAATTGACACTCCTGGTTTTAGTAGTTTAAATTTAGATTTGAGTGCATTGGAATTGGCCCAAAGTTATGATATCTTTAAAAAATATTATCCTTTATGCAAATATCGTTCATGCTTTCATATTAGCGAATTAACTAAAGATTGTGCGGTAAAATTAGCTTTAGAAAAAGGTGAAATTCCTAATTGAAGATACACAAATTATTTAAAATTAAATAGTGAAACAACAAAGAGGTTTTAAATCATGAAAAAATATGTTACACCAAGTTTATTAAATGTTGACTCTTGTGAGAGACTAAATATGGCCAACACACTAATAGATCAAGGTGTTGAGTGGATTCATTATGATGTAATGGATGGTAATTTTGTTGATAATACAGCCATTAGCTTTCAAGAAATTTTAAATATTAAAAACAACGCCAAAAAACATTTTAAAGATATTCATTTAATGGTTAGTGATCCTATTAGTTACGTTAATACTTTTGCTGAAGTAGGTGATATTTTAACTATTCACATTGAAGCTGTTGAAGATATGCAAGAGTTTCAAAGATGATTAGAAGATAATTATCATCTATATAAAATAGGTTTAGCACTTAAACCTTCAACTGATGTACATGTGTTAGACCCATTCTTAGCTTATATAAGTTTGGTTTTGGTTATGAGTGTAGAACCTGGTAAGGGTGGTCAAAAATTTATCACTAGCGCTTATGAAAAAATAGAATATTTTAAAAAGCAAAGAACTAAACACGCTTATACATATTTAATTCAAGTTGATGGAGGTATTAACGACACAACCGGACCTATGTGTCTTAAAAAGGGTGCTGATGCTGTTGTGGCTGGTACTTTTTTAGTTGCAAATCCAACTAAAGAAAACATTCAATCAATATTGGGAAAATATAGATTGAAATAGTAGATATCTTTTAAAAAAATTTGTTATTATTACCACATAAATTTTTAAAGGCAAAACCATAAATAACAAATGATATAAAAAAACTTTATAATTAATTACGTATAAAACACATAAACACAAACAATTTGAGAAAGGTGATTTATTTATATGAAAAAAATTGCAATTAACGGATTTGGAAGAATCGGTAGATTAGTATTACGTCGTCTATTCGAATTAAAATCTAAAGACTTAGAAATCGTTGCTGTTAACGACTTAACAGATGCTAAAACATTAGCTCACTTATTAAAATACGATACAGCTTTTGGGCCATTAAACGCTGAAGTTAAAGCTACAGAAAATTCAATTATTGTTGATGGAAAAGAAATTAAAGTTTTTGCTGAAACAGATCCTAGAAACTTACCATGAGGTGAATTAGACATTGATCTTGTTTTAGAATGTACAGGAAGATTTGTTAAAAAAGATTTAGCAAACTACCACATCGAAGCTGGAGCTAAAAAAGTTGTTGTTTCTGCTCCTGCAGGTAAAGACGTTAAAACAATCGTATACAACGTAAACCACAAAGAATTAAACGCTGAAGATACAATTATCTCAGGTGCTTCATGTACAACAAACTGTTTAGCACCAGTTGTTAAAGTTTTAGTTGATAACTTTGGATTAAAATCAGGATTCATGACAACAATCCACTCATACACAGGAGACCAAAGAATTCAAGATGCTCCTCACAAAGACTTACGTAGAGCTAGAGCAGCAGCTATGAACATGGTTCCTACAACAACAGGAGCAGCTAAAGCTATTGGATTAGTAGTTCCTGAAGCTGATGGAATTTTAGATGGTTCAGCAGTACGTGTTCCTACAATTACAGGATCAATGGTTGACTTAACAGTTCTTTTAGAAAAACAACCAACAGTAGCTGAATTAAACGCAGCATTCGAAAAAGCAGCAAACGAAACATTAAAATACGAAACAGATCCTATCGTTTCAAGTGATATCATCGGTTCAACATACGGTTCAATCTTTGACCCTGCCTTAACAGCTGTTAAAGAAACTAAAGATGGAAACTTATACAAATTATTCTCATGATACGACAATGAAATGTCATACGTTGCACAATTAGTTAGAACTGTAGAATATTTCTCAAAATTAAAATAATAAATAATTATTAAAAACAACGCTTAGTGGCGTTGTTTTTATTTTTTACTCTTGTTTATAGTTGTAAAAGTATTTAAAAAAATAACTGCTTTAGCTGCTTTATTGGTAAAATTGTAAGTATGAAAAGAAGAGCCCCAATTTTACCAACATCATCTGCTTTTAGCATTTTTGGCAAATGGTCAATTAGAAAAATGGTTTTTGTAGCGATATTAATTTCTATTTCAGTAGTTTTTACAATCGTTTCTACAAGTATTTTTCCGCCTGCGACTATCCCAACAATGAAATTTAGTTTTATTGGTTTACCAGTTAAAATCACCGGTTTTATTTTTGGGCCTGTTATTGGTTTTTTTGTTGGTTTAGTTAGTGATTTAATTTCAATGCTATATATTCCTCCGTCAGCCTATAATCCTTTATATACTTTAGCCACTAGTTTAAACGGATTAATAAGCGGAATAGTTGGTTGAATCTTTTTATCATTTTTAAAATTTTACTTTGGTGGTGATTTTAGAATTCAAACATACCAAGTAAAAATTATTAAATATTTCAAAAAATATCACAAAGCAATTGAACAATCAAAAATAGATAAAGCTGACAAGTACGTAGTTAAAATTATTTACTACCGTAATATGATTGATAAAATCAATAAATTTGGAACTATTAATCAATTACTTAATATTAATACTTTAGCATGCTTAAGTATATTATTAAGTATCATTGTTGTTTTAGCTACAATCTTTATTGTTCTACCTGAAACTTTTTTTATTAAAAGTCCAATAAAAAACAAATATATAGTTTTGGCGATGATGGCGCTAGGTTATGGAATGATGAGCGTTTTTGTGGTATTTGCAAGATTTAAACTAAGCCCCAATAGATTTTTAGTTATAGTACCTATTATTGTTTTTAGTGCGATTTTAGAATTTGTAAATGTGCCAATTTTAAGTTTAGCTGACAACAAAAGTATAGGGACTGGAAATATTAAAGATACTATTATTTGAATTATTACACACATAGTTATGTCTCCTGTTAAAGTTTGATTTAACTTGTTGGTAATTTATTATTCTTATTCAGTTATAGCCTCATTAATTTACAAAAACTCGAATTTAACATACTAAAACAGCTTTGGCTGTTTTTTGTTTGTTTTTAGCTTAAAAATAGGGAAAATATATTCCAAATATTGTCAAAAAATACCAATTTGGTACAATATTAATGGTCAGCTGTTTAAAACAGTTTATGCCCTTAATTAAATAGGTGCTACCAAAAATATAATGATAAATTAAGGAGAATTATGACACCACACATTAGTGCCAAAAAAGAAGATATTGCTAAAACAGTTATTATGCCAGGAGATCCACTTAGAGCAAAATTTATTGCCGAAACTTTTTTAGATCCTGGTTTTAAATTAGTAAATAGTGTAAGAAATATGTTTATGTATACAGGAACTTACAAAGGAAAACCAATTACAATAGCAGGTAGCGGAATGGGATGTCCTTCAATTGGGATATACTCATACGAATTATTCGATTTTTATGATGTAGATCAAATTATTAGAATTGGTTCAGCTGGTTCATATAAAGCCGATTTAGGTTTATATGAAGTAGTTTTAGCCGAAAGTTGTTATGCTGACTCTTCAGCTTATCGTCGTTTAGTATTACTAAAAGATGAACAAATAGCTTATCCTTCACAAGAGTTAAACCAAGAAATATCTAAAATTGCTAAAGATTTAGATATTAATTTAAATTTAGGAAGAATCCACTCTTCTGATGTGTTTTACTCATCAGTACCATTGCAACAAAGAATTGACGAATCTGAAAGTATTTGCGTTGAAATGGAAAGCTTTGCTTTATTTACTAATGCTGAAAAATTAAACAAAAAAGCCGCTTGTTTACTAACTATTAGTGACAATTTAATTACACATCAAGAAACAACAACACACGAAAGACAAACTGCTTTTACTAAAATGATGGAGATTGCTTTAAATCTAGCAAAATAATTTCTATGCGTGTAGTTGATATTATTGAGAAAAAAAGATTAAATAAAGAATTAAAAGATTCAGAAATTGAATTTTTAATTAATTCATATGTTAAGGGTGAAACTCCTGATTACCAAGTATCAGCATTTTTAATGGCTGTTATGTTTAATGGTATGACAAAAAGGGAAATAGCTACCTTTACTAAAGTTATGATGCACTCAGGTAAGGTAATGGATTTATCACAAATCCCAGGAATTAAAGTAGATAAACACTCTACAGGTGGAGTTGGAGATAAAACTACCTTAGCTGTTGCACCAATAGTAGCTGCTGCTGGTGCTCCTGTGGCAAAAATGTCAGGAAGAGGACTAGGCCACACAGGCGGAACTATCGATAAGTTAGAATCTATTCCTGGTTTTAGCGTAGAGATGAGTGAAGAACAATTTATTCAACAAGTAACCAAAAGTAAAATCGCCGTTATAGGTCAATCAAGCGAGTTAGTTCCTGCTGACAAAAAAATATACGCTTTAAGAGACGTTACTAGCACAGTTGAGTCTATTCCGCTTATAGCCTCAAGTATTATGTCTAAGAAATTAGCTACTGGTAGTGATGCTATTTTATTAGATGTTAAATGCGGTAATGGTGCTTTTATGAAAGATATAGATAAGGCTAGAGAATTAGCTACTACCATGATTAATATCGGTAAAGAGTTAAATGTTGATGTTAGAGCTGAAATCACAAACATGAACAGACCAATAGGAAGAATGATTGGTAATAAAAACGAAGTCTTAGAAGCTATTGAAACTCTTAAAGGAAACGGACCTAGCGACTTTACACAATTAGTTTATAGCTCTTGTGCTACTATTTTAGAGCAAGCTAAAATTGCTCAAAACCACACACAAGCTTTAGAGATGGTTAAAGAAGTTATTCAAAATAATAAAGCGCTAGATAAGTTTTATGAATTTGTAAGCTTGCAAGGTGGAGATGTAAACGCACTAAAAGATCCTCATTTTTGAAATCCAAAATATAACGTGGAACTCATAAGCGAACAAGAAGGATACATGGATATTTTTGATTCATTAGTTGTTGGGATTGTAGCGATGAAATTAGGTGCAGGTAGAAGAACCAAAGAAGAATCAATAGATAATGAAGCTGGTATTAGCATTGTCAAAAAAACAAATGAATATACTAAAAAAGGTGATGTTTTATTTGTTTTACACTCATCCAAACCTATTGATTTAGAATTGTTAGAAGAATTAAAAACATCATTTAGAATTAATGATAAACAAGTGGAAAATACAATTATTCTTGATAAATTAAAATAATTTAATTTATCATTTTATTCATTAAAATATAAAAAAGGAAAATTATGTCATTAAATTACAATAAAATGATTGATCATACATTTTTAAAACCTGAAGCAACAACAAAAGAAATTGATAAATTAATTTCTGAAGCTATTAAATACGGTTTTAAAACAGTTTGTGTTAACTCTTCATGAGTAAAATACGTTAAAGAGAAATTAGCAAATACAGATATAGAAATTACCGCTGTCGTAGGATTTCCTCTAGGAGCTATGATTACACAAGCTAAAGCTCATGAAGCTAAATTAGCTATTGATCATGGAGCTGATGAAATTGATATGGTTATCAATATTGGTCGTTTTAAACAAGGAGATGACGAATATGTTTTAAACGATATTAAAGCCGTTAAAGCAGCTTGTTCTAAGCATGTATTAAAAGTCATTATCGAAACAGCTCTTTTAAGTGAACAAGAAATAAAAAGAGCGACTGAAATTGTTATGAAATCTGGAGCTGAATTTATTAAAACTTCAACAGGTTTTTCATATAGAGGTGCTAGCTTAGATGATATTAAAATAATGAAGAGCGTTTGTGGTGATTCACTTTTAATTAAAGCAGCTGGTGGTATTAGCAACATGGATGATTTAATTGCTATGTATCAAGCGGGAGCCACACGTTTTGGTACAAGCAGAAGCGTAGCTATTGTTGAAGGTAAAGACTCTAAGGGCGGATACTAACAACCATAAAATAACAAAAAACTAAAACAAAAAACATATGAAATTACAACCGCCGTTGTTAAAATTTCATATGTTTTTTATATCCTCATTAATTTTAAAAAAACAGGCAAAATCTTAAATTATCTTTATTAAAGATTTAATTAATAAAAAAATATTTTAAGAGATGAAAAAAAATAAAGACCAACAAATAAAAAAACCAACCCAAAGCCCACGAAAAAAATAAAAAAACGCGTTTTTTTTTTTTTTTAGCGTAAAAATTATAAATAAAGTGGAATATTCTCATTTTTTTAACTTTTTTTGTTTTCTGGTTTAGTGAATAAAATCACTACACAAGAACGGTTTTTTATTTTCAATAATATTGATAAAATAAATGCATTACAACATAGTTGTAATAGAAAAGATAAAAAATAGGTAATTATTATGAATAAAAAACAATTTTTTAAAAAAATGAAGCCAATCATAAAGGCTGGTATTTTATTATCACCTTCTTTGAGTATCGCTTCAATTTTAACTATTTCTAATAATGGATCTTCTGAAGGGGCAGCCCAGGAAGATTTTGATAGAACATGAGTTCCTATTGATGTTCCTACAACTCCTCTTAATTTAAATAATCATGAAGATAAAGAACAACATTCACACAACGTATCATATCAAAGGTTTAATTGGTTTTTACAGGGAGCCGAATATTATGATGCCAAGGGATTAGCTTCTAGCTATCAGACAACATATCCTAATGGAGATCCAAGAAGAATATGAATTCCTTCTGGAAACTCCGATTTTTTGACAAATCAAAAAAACACTTATTTAAATGCTAATAACGGTTCATTTGATAAATCAATTGATTCGTCTGTTAAAGTTTATTCAAGTAAAACTTTGTACGAAAAATGATTAAGAGATAAAGAAAATTTTTATCAAATGCAAGTGGAAAGAAATAAAAAACTGCCTGATCAAAATAAAAAGCCAATTATTCCTTACCCTGTTCCACAACCACAAACAAACACACCTCAATACTATTGAGGTAAATTTCTTCCTAATGTGTTCGACCCTACTTCACAACAATGAGAAGTTGAATTAAATAGTTCTGCATATGTAAAATTTAACACAAATAGCGTTAATAGTTATGGGTCTTCTGATTCTGATATACCTGGATTTATTCCTAATAATATGAATTTTGGGATTGTTATAAGTCAAGATATGGAAATAGTTCCAAATAGTTTAATTATGGAATTTGATTATAATATAAAACAAAGTAATTGAGGTATTTCAGAAAGTTTTAGGAATCCAGAAAATTATCAAAATAGAGAAGGTAAGATCATTTGATTTGCTAATAAAACCGCTGTAGATTATCCTCAAAACAATCCTTGATACCTTAAAAATGAAAAAATAGGGTACAACCTTTCTGGTTCTCAAAATTATAATGCTAATAATTTACTCTCTACTTCTATTAGTTCTAACGCTGAATCAGTAAGAATAAACCAGTCTCTTACCACGCCTTTTGATATTGATTATATAAACAGTGATCAAAAGATGCCATTATTTAAAAGAGGTATAATAGAATATGGAAATCAAATAGAAGGAGGTGTTTACTTAAATAAACTTAATTTTTTTACTACAGCAAATCCTAATGGCGGAACCAAAACACAAAATGAATTTAAACAATTATTTTTGAAAAATTTAGGTATACCTACAAATAATAGTACAAATGATTTGGTTTTGAACAGTCTGAATAGAAATTCATCACAAATTCAAAATTTTGACGGAGATACTTCGCTTTTACAAACGGCCGGACATGCTCTAACAGGTCAAATTGGATTAGGGCCTCTTAATAATTGAGATTATGATGTAACAAAATGACAATTCACTATCCCTACAATAAAAATTAAGTTTTTAACAAGAAGAAACAGATCACCCTTCAATTGAATATGACCCGAAGACATAAAGAGGGGTTCATATGTAGGCGCTTATACGTACTTCCCTAAAAACGATAAAGGTAACGCGAAAATTTGACAAAACAATACAGAATACAGAAGTATTGAACCACAAAAAGAAGCTAGTTTCTTAAGATGGGACTTTAAAAGTGTTCCTGCTAGAAAAATAAGTGTTGAACAACCTAGAGAAGTTGATTTCAAAATTAAAAATAACAAATATACTTATAAAAACCCGTTTAATAAAAATGAAAATATTGAATCATACCCTTCTTTTGTACCTCAAATGGATTTAAGTGTTTTTGTTAAAAATAATAACGGAACAAAGCAATCTTTTTTAATTATTAAAAGTCCTAGAGATACTAATTTATTCAGCGAAATAAATTATAATTACAGATATTTAGGAATTAAAAGAGGTTTGACAACTAATGATAACGACCCAAACGCATATTGAAAGAGGGTTGATGGATCAGGTGAATTCGATGATAAGTACAAACCGTTTTTTAATGTTTCTAGAGAATCTTATAGCAATTCACAGCCTAGCGAAAACGAATTAAAAGCACTGTTCACTAACCCTAATCAAGGTAACGTATATTCACAGACAAATTTCTTTTTAAAAATACATAATGCATCTAATAAACTAACATTAAATATTAATTTAACAGATAAAGGTATTAGAAAAGAAGTTTTACTGACTTCAATATATCAAAATACGCTAATCGAAAACCCTAATTCAGAACAACTTAATTTATCAAAAAATATAATTAAAAATTATCCTGTTAAATTAGAAGAGCTTTCTAACGTTATAAAAAATGACTGAACAAATTCTCACTATGAAACAGAAAATATTCCTAAATGATATCAAGACATTTTTAACTTAAACAATATATATAAAACCACAGAGAATAATATCGCTGATGCATCTATTTATAAAAATCCTGTTTCTGAATTAAATTTAAATAGTTTCCAAGATTTAATTCAGAATTCGGATAGCAATCTGAATTTACAAAAAAGTCTAAATTATAAATTTTCATCAAATTCAAACAAAGAAGATTTTGACCAAAAAACAGATTCTTTAAATAATTCAATTCCAAATACACCTATTCAAAGAAATAATTCAACTGAATATATTGATCAATCTGTTTTTGATGCTTTAAATACTTCTAATAGTGATTACATCTCTTCTAGAAATCAACTTAACGGAATCGAAAACTTAAAATCATTAATGTCTCAAGTTGATCAGCTAAATAATTTAAATACAAACCTAAAAAACGCTATTAAAACAGGTATTATAAATTCAGAAAATTATCAATCTGCTCAAGCTATTTTAGAAAGTGCTCAAAATTTAAATAATCAATATAATAATTCGAAGTTGTTGTCAGACAAATATGTTTTACTAAAAAATTATTTACCAACAAATAACCAACAATTACCTTCACAAATAACATCTGAAGATATAATAAGGTATGGATATTCAACAAGCGAAAGAAAGTCTGTGTTTAATAATTCCGTTAATGTATTAAATAATGAATTACAACAACTTCAGAGCTATTCACACCCTAATTCTTTAAATAAAGACGAAATAGATAATATTATCACTCAAATTAGTTCTAAAACAACGGCCGCTACAAACGCTTATGATAATTTAGATGGTAAAACTAATAAACCTATAATAGAAGCGTTACAAAGACAATTAGTCGAAAAAATTAACGAAGCTAATAAGTGAAATCCAGGGCAAGGTAGTGCTCTTAAAGAATTAATCGATTCTTCAACACCACTAACAACAGCTACATTACCAGCTCAAAACGAAACATTTGAATCACTTAAACAAAAACTTGAAGAAGCAATCAAAAAATTTGATCCTTTAATTGAACAAGAAAAATCACTAAAAGCTAAAAAAGATAAAGCAATTAGCGATATTAACGCAATTTACCAATTGGTAAATCAAGAAATTCCGCAATTAGAAAAAGATAAAATTAATAATGCTAATTCAACCAATATAGATCAAGTTATAACTGAGGCTATAGCAACAGCTAAAGTTACATTAAATACTGAAATAGATAAAATTAATTCTCTAAATACTACACAAAAAGATAAACTTAAAAACACTTATAAACCCGTAACTATAAAAGAAGCTTCACAAATGCAACAAGCGTTTAATACAGCAATGCAAGAAATCAAGAGCGCTTCTGATAATTTAGTAAATGGTTTAACTTTTATTAGTGATTCACAAATTAAAACAAACTTAAAAAATGAGTTTAATAAATCCGGAGAACCACAAAATGTTGTTGTTTCAGCTCAAAACTTCTTAAAAGTTTTAGAAGCTGTTAAAACAAAAGAAAAAGAATTATCATCTACATTTACTCATTTATCATCTACTCAACAATCAAGCTTTGCTTCACAAGTACAAGCAATTAATTTAGATTCTACTAATGTAGCGACATTAACTAATAAATTAAACGAGGTGTATAATTCATTTAACGACTTAAATACAGCATATAAAAACTTAAATGATAAAATTCAACAATATACAAATCCTGATGTTAAACAAACAGCTAAATACAAATTAGCTGATGAGTTACTTAAGCAAGCTTATGATAGAGCTTTAAATGATGCTCAAACTTTAAACACAACCAAAAACAAAAATAATTCAAGTGAAGTTAACGCTATTACTTCAGCCCTTGAAAGAGCTTATAATGCGTTAAACGGTGATAATTTCAGTGTTGATTTATCTCAATTCCAACATATAACAAACAAAACTTCAATCGACACACTAGCTAAAGCACAAGATTCAAGAACTAAAGCAAACCAGATAGTAACTAATGCTAAAACCTTAGACACAAGTTTAGGTAATCTTAAACAAAAAGCTAACGACTTACAAGCTAATATAAACGCTTTTGAAACTAACAACACTGCTTTAGCTCCATATATTCAACAACAAATTACTTCAGCTAAAGAAAAACTTAACTCTGCTAACCAAACATATAATAATAACTCCGCAGCTAATTACACTTCTTTAGAACAAATAACACAAAACAATAACACAACCACAGCTAAAGCTAGTGAGTTAACTCCACTAATAACACAGTTGTCTCCGACTAAATTACCTAACTTGAATGAAATTGCAACTTACCCAGATATTCTTTTACCTAATGACAAGAAAACTGAGTATATTTCTAATATTATTAATTTAAACAACGCAAATACATTAGCAAATGATATGGCTGCGCAAATGACTAATGCTACAAACGCAGCTAAAACTAATGCCAAAGCACAAATACAAAACGCCAAAACTTTAAATAATTCTGAAAAAGAAACATTCAACACTAACATCTCTAATAACAGTGTAAATTCTTTAAGTGCGACAAAAACCACTTACGAAAATGCTGTTACATTAGCTAGAAATAATTTAGGTACTTTAATTGAAAAATCTAATATAGCTGACAAAAATAAATTTAAAACAGATAATAAGTTTGATCAAGCTGACACAATTCAAAAAATTAACGATATTTACGATAAATTAATTGAACAAGCTAGAAGTGAAGCAAACAAAACAATTAATTCATTAGAGAATTTATCTGATCAAGAAAAAAGAGATTTTGAAGCTAAAGTAAATCAAGCTGATAGTGTTGATGCAATTAATAAGTTAATTGAAGATGCTAAAGCACTAAATCAAAAAACACAAGCGATAAATAATCTAAAAGCAATATACCAATTAGTAAATCAATTAGCTCCAGAAGAGGAAATTAACAAGATACAAACTGCAAATGCAGATACAATTGCTAATGTAATAACTCAAACACTTAATACAGCTAAAGGTGTATTAACAAGAGAAATTGATAAATTAAATACTTTAACACAAAACCAAAAACAAACCTTAAAACAATCTTACGCCTCTGAAAATATAACAACTGCAACACAAATGCAGCAAGCGTTTAATAACGCTCAAAGCCAAATTCAAAGCAGCGCCAACGCTTTAGTAGATCAAGTTGATTTTTTAGATACATCTTTAAATAAACAAAATATTAAAGATATCTTTAACCAAGAAAACCAAACTACAAAAGCGCCAGCTAATGTAGTTATCTCAGAACAAAGATATAACAATGTTTTAAGTAATGTTAAAGAAAAACTACAAGCTTTAGGTGATACTTTTACAAGTTTAACAGCAGATCAAAGAGGAAGCTTTAAACAAGAAATAACCGCTGTAAATGTAAACTCAACTAATGTAGATGTTTCTAATAGTAACGCTTCAAACATCGCCAAAACTTTAAATGATATTGTTAAACGTTATAAAGCTTTAAACGATATTAAAAAACAAGCAATTGATAAATTAGTTACTTTATATGATTCTAATAATATAAATACATCTAAATTATCTAAGCAACAACATGATCAATTAAGAGCCTTAATTGATCAAGCTAATGATGTAGCTAGTGTTGAAGATGTTATTAGAAAAATGGATAGTATTGTAACTATAAATAACTACGAACATCTTTCAGTACCACAAAAAAATGCATACGAAGATCAAATTATCAATTTAACTAAAAAAGATAGTGCACAATCTTACAATGATGCATTTGCAAGCATTAATTCAAACGCTTCAAGCTTAAATGATTTAATGAAACAAACTAAAGATAAAATCGCTGAAATCAACGATGCTAATTCAAATGCTAAAGATTCGTTAAATAACAAATTAAGTACTTTAGGTATAGATACAGCAGCTGTAAATTTAGTTAAAGATAAAGCTACAAGTATTGCACAAATTCAAAAATTAAATCCTATCTCACAAAAACAAGAATTAATTAATCACTTTGTAGATATAGCTGTTAATGCTAACGACACAAACGCTGTAACTCAAAATCAAAGCAATGCAACTAATTTAAATGATGCTTATATTGCTTTAAACAACAAAATACAAGAATATACTACTTCAAATGTTACAGAAACTCAAAAGTACAAATTAGCTGACCAAAACTTAAAAGA
The DNA here is from genome assembly GCF_036350065.1 of Mycoplasmopsis ciconiae. Classification (NCBI taxonomy): domain Bacteria; kingdom Bacillati; phylum Mycoplasmatota; order Mycoplasmoidales; family Metamycoplasmataceae; genus Mycoplasmopsis; species Mycoplasmopsis ciconiae. The sequence continues at coordinate 83,563 of NZ_JAZDWZ010000003.1, forward strand.
TGCTTTTGATAGTGCTTTTAACGCTTCTAAATTACTTAACACAAATAAAACAGTTAATGATGCTCAACAAGTACAACAAAACCTTCAAGCTCTTATTAGTGCATATGAAGCGTTAAATGGTGATGGATTTAGACCTGATTTAAGTAATATTAAATACTTAACTAACAAAGACTCTATTGCCAAGTTATCTAAAGAACAACAATCAATCGAAGAATCACAACAAATAATAACTATTGCTGAAAAATTAGATCGTGATTTAGGTGCTTTAATTGATAAAAACCAAGCTTTAACAAATAATTTAAATAGTTTTAACACAAACAACAATCCAAAACTTTCAGATCTTATCTCAAGTGAATTAGCTAAAGCAACAAGTGCTAACCAAGCAGCTACAAATGTTATTAATACTGTTAAAGATGCTGAATATAACAATAAAAATTTATTTAATACTAATAACGAACTTGTAAATTCTGAAACTACTAAAGTAGATCCATTAGTAACTAAATTTAGTTCTGAAAAATTAAATGATTTAAACCAAATTGTTAATGTTTCAGATATATTATTAACACCTGAGCAAAAAACTCAATTTGTTAATGGTATTTTAGACTTACAAAATCCTTCTACTTTAAGTGAAGATATTAGAACTAAAGCTACTGAAGCTTTAACTAGTGCTACAAATAACGCTAAAGCAGATATAGCTACAGCCAAAACACTTGATGAACAACAAAAACAAGACTTTAACACACAAGCAACACAACAAAGTGATTTAAATTCACTTCAAAGTGTTTTTGATGCTAAAGTTCAACAAGCTAAAACTAATTTAGGTAATTTAATTGATAAATCTAATTTAGCTGACAAAGAAGGCTTTAAAGCGCAACATGACTTTAATGGCGCTAATACAATTAAGAAAATTAATGATATTTATGATCAATTAATTTCTCAAGCTAAAAATGAAGCTAATAATACTATTAGTGACTTAAATAATCTAAATGAAAGTCAAAAACAAGATTTTAAAGATAAAGTAACTGCTGCTGAAACTATCGATCAAATTAATGAACAATTAGAAGCGGCTAAAATTTTAAGCCAAAAAACTGAAGCTATTGAAAACTTAAAAGCTATTTACCAATTAGTAAATCAAGAGCTTCCGCAAGGTGAAATAGATAAAATTGAACAAGCTACTTCACAAACAATAAACGAGGTTATTAGTCAAACTCTAGCTACAGCTAAAAATGTTTTAAATACTGAAGTAGATAAAATCACTTCACTAACACCTGAGCAAAAACAAACATTAAAAGACGCTTATAAAGATCAAAGTGTAACTAAAGCTACACAAATGAACGGCGCATTTAATGATTCAATGCAACAAATTCAAACTAATGCTGACACTTTAGTAGATAATGTAAACTTCTTAAAAGAATCTGTAGATAAAAACGCTATTAAAAATATTTTTAATACACCAAATCAACCTACAAATGTCGTTGTTTCAAATCAAAGATATAATGATGTATTAAACGATATCAAACAAAAAGCTAAAGAATTAGCTAATGATTTTACAAGTTTAACAACAACACAAATTCAAAACTTTAAAGATGCTATTGATGCTACTGTTGCAAATTCAAATAACATTAAAAACACAACAGCACAAAACAAAAATATTGCGCAAATTTTAAATGATATCGTTAAAAACTACAAAGATTTAAATGACATCAAAAAACAAGCGTTTGACAAACTTAGAGAAATTTATCAACCTACAAACTCAACAGCCTTAATTAATGAAGAACAAAATTCAAAACTTACACAATTAATTAATGACGCAAATGATGTTGAAAGTGTTGAAGATGTAATTAGAAAAATTGACAATATTATTCAATTGAATCAATATGAATATTTATCACTACCTCAAAAAGACAATTTTGAAAATCAAATCATTAATTTAGATAAAAACACTTCTCAAGAGTCTTACACTCAAGCGGCTCAAAACATTAACAATAACGCTTCTAGCTTAAATGATTTAATGAAACAAGCCAGAGACGAAGTTAACAAAATCAATGATAAAAATCAAGCTGCTAAAACTACTTTAACTAGTGAGATTGAAAAATTAGATGTAAATAATGATGCAGTTAATTTAATTAAAAATAAAGCTACAAGTATTATCAATATTCAAAACTTAAGTGAAGTTTCACAAAACCAAACATTGGTTGATAAATTTGTAGATGTTGCACTTAAGGCTACTTCTAATCCAGCTATTGAACAAAACCAAACAAATGCAACTAATTTAAATGATGCTTACACAAGATTAAACAACCAAATAAATCAATACACAGACCCTAATGTCAAAGATACTCAAAAATACAAATTAGCCGATGATGCTTTAAAGGCTACATTTGACAGCGCACTTGAATCTTCACAAATGCTTAAAACAAACAAAAATCTTGAAACAGCTCAAGAAGTTCAAGCTAACATTCAAGCTTTAATTGATGCTTATAATGCATTAAATGGTGATAATTTTACTGTAAATCTAGATAATATTCACCACTTAAACAATAAAGATTCAATTAAGCAATTAGCATTAGAGCAACCTTCAATTCAAGAATCAAATGAAGTTGTTGCTAAAGCACAAGAGTTAGATGATAATTTAGGTAAATTAATTGAGCAAAGTCAGCAACTAAACAATAATTTAAACGCTTTTGAAATGCCAGATTCACAGCCTAACCCTAACCAAAAGTTAAATGAGTTTATTCAAAGTAAAATTGATCAAGCTAAAGCTGATTTAGCGCATACAAATAATTTAATTAATGATGTAAAAAATCAAGCTTACACAACTAAAGAACTTATTAATGATAAAAACACATTAGTAGTTAATGACTCAACAAAAGTTGATCCAATTATTGTTAAATTTGATCCCGCTAAATTAGAAGATTTAAATGACATAGCAAATGTAAGTGATACACTTTTAAGTCAAGAAAATAAAGAAGAATATATCAATAACATTATTGATTTAACTAACAAAGATACTTTAAATGAAGATATTAAAAATCAATTCACTCAAGCATTAGATATAGCTAAAACAAACGCAAATAATGAAATATCTAAAGCTAAAACACTTAATCAACAAGAAAAACAAGAATTTAACACAAATGCAAACAGTCAAAATAAATTAAGTGATCTTGAAAATATTTTTGACAACCAAGTGCAAAAAGCTAAAGATAATTTAAATACATTAATTGAAAAATCTAATATTGCAAACAAAGAAGAATTTAAAACAACAAATCACTTTGATCAAGCTAATACAATTGACAAGATTAATGAAATTTATGATAAATTAGTTGAACAAGCTAAAAATGAAGCTCAACAAACTATAAATGATTTAACTAACTTATCTAAAGAACAAAAAGATGAATTAATCCAAAAAGTTAAAGATGCTAGTGATACACAACAAAACATCAATACAATTGATCAAATTAATGAAATTCTTGAAGAAGCTAACAATTTAAATGATCAAGAATTAGCTAACGCCAAAGCTAAAGCTATAGAAGAAATTAAGAAGATAAATAACTTAATCTCTAATGATGCTGATTACTCAAATAATGCAATAGAACACATTAATTCAGCTCAAAACATTGATGAAGTTAAGGTTAATTTTGAACAAGAAGTTAAAAATTCAATTAACGCAATTAAAGATTCAATTAACAACTCTGAATTAGATAAAGTTAATGACACTGAAAGCCAAAATACTTTTGAGCAAGTGTTAAACGACAAATTAGATCAGTTATTAGATCCACAAAATTCACAAAAAATTGATGTTGATAATGCGTTTAATAATATTAACCCAATAAACTCACAAGCTTTAGATGAGTTAAAACAATACATTAAAGATCAAATTAACGGATCAAATATTGCCGACAAAACAACTGAATTAAATAAAGTAGATGCGCCTGAAAACCAAAATATTAACGCTTTAAATGAACTTTACCAGCAAGTAGTTCAAAAAGCTAAAGATGAAGCACAAAATACTTTAGATAATTTAAGAAGTTTAACCGAAGAAGAAAAACAACAATATAACTTTAATAACAAAACTCCAATTGAAATTAAACAAGAGTTAGACAAAGCTATTGAAGCGGACAAAAACGCTAAACAAAAAGCTTTAGATGCTTTAAGAGAAAGTGTTGCTAATATTGAACAAAATTACAACACAAACAATGACCCTTCTTCAGATAAGCCGGCTTTAAATGAGCAATTATTGCAAGAATTTAAAGACTCTCAAACTCTAATTACAAACGCTACAAGCGAAAATAATGGAATTAGTAAATTTGAACTTGATAAGCAAAACTTAGATCTTAATTTAGCTGAATTAAAACAAGTTTTAGAAAAAGCTAAAAGTATAAACAACCCTATTGAAGATTTAACTCAAACAATCACAAAAGTGGATAACGCTTTAGAAAATCTTGAAAATACACCTTTAAGTGTTGAAGAAGTTAAAATCTTAAGAGATCAATTATTAATGAATATCTCAAAAGATAAATTAGCCAAAAGTATTAAAGATTCTGAGACTATTGTTCAGATGATTGAAAGTTTAATTGATGAAAATAACAACAGAAATTCACTTGTACAAAATCAAATTCAAAAAACAAATGAACAAATAGCTTTTGTTAGTGATTTAATTGAAAAATACAATCAAGAAATTTCAGCAGCACAACAAGCTACAAACCAAAATCCAAACAACTTAAACACTAACTTAACTCAATACTTAAATAATTTAGTTGACTCTAAAGAAACCTTAAAACAACAACTTAAAAACTTACAAGAAAAATTAAGTAATCTAGAACAACAACAAAGTTCAATTAACCAAAACATAAGTGATTTAACACAAGAGTTAAACACTCAAAAACAAACATACGAGTCTCAAATTCAAGCTTCTAAAGATCTTTTAAACGCTCCTATTAGCCAAGAAGATTTAAACAATAACGCTAAATTAAAAGAGTTACAAAACAATTTTGACGCGCAAGCAGCAACTCAAGATACTAATAACACTGCTAGCGATTCTCAAAATAAACAAACACTAAATTCTTGAATTAATCAACTTAAAGAGCAAGCTAATAACTTAAGTGTAAAATCAGTAACTATTAATAATCTTTTAGCTCAAGACATTCAAGATTATGATGCACATCAGTTATTAGATTATTACCAAAAACTTAAACAAGCTTTAAATGATGATAATCAATTCAATAACACAGTCGAATTTGCAAATAACTTACCAGATAAAAGTACTAATTTAGAAGATACTTTAGCTAATGTGTTGCAAAATATTGAAAACGTTACAATTTCTACTGTTGACAACACAAATGCATTACAAAATGCAATTAATTCTAATTTAGATCAATATCAAAATCAAATTAAGCAAAATATCAAACAAAACTTAATTAATAAAGTTACAACAGCTGAGAATTTTGACTTACAAATTAGTGACCCAGATCGTGTGTTTAATGAAATATCTGACGATTTAAAACAAGCTATTTCACAAACAAATGAATTGCTAGATAATCCTGATTATCAAAATAATTCAATTGTTGACTTAGAAAAAGCTTTAGATAATATTACAAACCAAATCAATAAAGAAAAATTACTTAACGCAATAAATGAAGCTAGTCATTGATTGCCTAAAATTGATTCAGATACTGCTGAAGATAAACAAAAACAAAAAGAATTGCAAGATGTTTTAAATGAAGCGCAAGAATTTATTAACTCAGCGCACAATGCAGTCGAATACAATGCTGAAGCTGAGAAATTAAATGCACAAATTGAAATAGCTATAAAATCATTTAATCAAGCTAAAGAATTGTTATTAAACAAAATTAACGAAGCTAAAGAAGTTGAACCAAAAACTCAATTACTAGAAGATTCAATTGCTTTATCTGAAAACACTTATGAAAACGCTCAAACAATTAAAGAGTTAATAGATCAAAAAGTAGATCTAAACAAATATATTAATAACCAAAAACTTGAAAACTTAATTAATCAAGTTACTCAAATACAGAATCCTTCTCAAGATTTAACACAAGCTTTAGAAGACGATAAACAATTATTAATCACTCCTCAAAACAAAGACACCAGCACAACAACTAACGCTCAGTTAGAAGAGGCTATTGAAAATACAGACTATAGAATCAAATCTAATAACTTACAAAATGTATTTGATTCAACTAAGGATGATTTCCCAAGAAGCCAAGAATATCAAAATGCAATTGATCAATCTGAACAAATCTTAAATGATCCTTTAATTAAAAAAGATGTTAACGCTCAAAATATTTATGATGAGCAAGCTGCTAAATTGCAATTAATTAAAGACAGAAACGAGTTAATTAACCTTATAAACAAGGCAAATAATGTTTTAGATCCTAGTGTTGAATTAAGTCAAGAGATTTTTGCTGCACAAAATGTTGTAAAAAATCCTGACTCAACAAATCAAGAAATTAAGGATGAAATTGTAAGATTAACAGTTGAGTTAAACTTGAATGATTTAATCAACCAATATAATAAATCTAGATATTGAGATAATTTACTTAACCCTACTACTCAAACTGATGCTTTAAGTGTAAAACAAAACTTAAACACTCAAACTCAAAAAGCACTAAATATTATCAATAACTACAGAAGAAATCCGCAAGATCCAAATATCTCTAAAGATGTTATTGATGCGCAAACACAAAACTTAAAAGATGCTAACCAAGCTAGTGAAGATATTATTGTTGAAGCTAAAAATAATTTAATTAACTTAATTAAAACTACAGAAAACTTAAGTGAATTTTCACAACAATTAACTCAAGCTTTAAAAGAAGCCAAAGAATTAGTAGCTAAAGAAGAACTTCAAAAATATCTTGATTACATTAAGATGTTTGAGTTATTAAATGACGCTATAAACAAAAATAATTTAGCACTTAAAGTTGTTGAAGCTAATGAATTAAATCCAAAAAATCAAGATTTAATTAATGCGATTGATTTTGCTAATGAAGTCTTAAACAAACCTAACGCTTCTAAAGAAGAAATTCAAGAAGCTTTAGATAAATTAGATCAAGCGCTAAAACAAAATATTAAAGAAAACAGAGATAACTCAGCACAAATTTTTAGTGACAAAATTGATCAGTTAAACAATCTTTCTCAACTTGAAAAAGATTCATTTAAAGAGCAAATTAAAAACGCTCCTTATATTGATGATATTGAACCTATTTACAATAAAGCTAAAGAGTTAGATCAAACTAAACAAAACATTATAAACACAACCTTAAATGACTTAAACCACTTAAACACAGATCAAAAAGAATTTGTAAAACAAGAAATTATTAATAGTGTATATGATGATAATAACTTAGTTGAGCCATTTGTAAATGAGCCACACACAAACACAGACAATGTAATTACACAAGCTAAAGAATTAGATGAATCAATGCTAAAATTAAGCGAAACTAAAGATATAGTTTCTAAGATTGATTTAGATAATTTAAACGCTTCAGATAAAATCAAAGAGCAAATTAAAAACGCTCTTGAAATTATTGATAACTTAAACAATAATAAAGTTTCACCTGAAGATAAATTTGACGGATTCACTTATGTTAATAAGCCAAACGCAAATTGAAACAAAGATGAAGTAGATAGATTTAACTCAGAAATTAAAAACAAAGTTAAAGATTTATACACTGATGTAATCGATAATTTAGAGTCATTGAGCGAACAAGAAAAACAAGACTTTAAAGATCAACTTAATAATCTTGATTTTGAAAATGACTTACAAAATTCAATTAATCAAGCTAACGATATTATCAAAAACGCTAACGCTAATAACCACACAAATGATTTAATGAATCAAGTTGTTGAAAAATTAGATAATTTAAACAATAACTACAATGAAAATGATGTAAATCAAACAAAAGAGTTACTAGAGCAAATTAGTGATGAGTCTAAAGATAAATTTAAAGAAGAAGCTAATAACTTACTTGAAACTTTAGACAAAACAGATAAATTAAATGATGCTTTAGAAGAATTTAAAAATACTGATGTTAGCGACGAAAAATTTGACGAAGTTAAACAAAACTTAATTGACGCTATAAATGAATTAGAAAATTCAATTAAACAAACAAGCGAAGATAAATTAAATGATGTCGCAAACAAAATTAATGACAAAGCTAATAATTTAATTGATGAGGCTAACAAATATAAAGATATAACTGATGCTATTATCAATAAAGACGCAGATAAATATCAAGAAATTATTGATAAAACAAAAGAAGATATCTTTAATACAATCAAGGAAGCAATTGACAACACCAAAGCTTTTGAAGAATTTTCAAAAGAATCAATAACAACTAAAGAAAAAGATAAAATTCTTGAAGAATTAGACAAATATGACTTGCCTACAGTTATTAAAAGTGCAATCATCGCTTCATTACCAATTGTTAGTGATGTAAATTATTGATGATTATTATTGTTATTATTAACTATACCTACAGGATTGTTAATCTGATGATTCATTATTTTAGCTAAACGCAAAAAAGAAGATGAAGAAGAACAACAAAACTAAAAAACCAAAAAACAAGCGAATTTTCGCTTGTTTTTTTGTTTGATTGCTTTGTAATAACTCCCTAAACGCAAAATCCTAAATTTCCAAGTTAGGGATTTTTTGGTCAGTTTCCAAGTTCTAAAAGGCTAAAAAAACGAAAAACCCTACAAATAAGATGTATTCGTCATTTTTGTTAAATTTATTACAAACATTAACCCAACATTTACCACCTTTACACTAAGCTGTTAAATTTAAAATCTATCCTTCAATCTATTAAATAAAACAAAAAAGCAAGAATAACTCTTGCTTTAGTGATTATTTGTATTTGATTTGTTCGTAGTCTTGTTTAGTAAAAGTTTTAACAAATTCTGTCATTAAATTAATTGTGGCTTCAATATCTACTAAACTTGCAACACCAATAGGTGAGTGTAAATATCTTTGAGGTATGCTTAAACAAATAGTTGCAGCTCCTCCAGGCACAAATTGCAATTCAGCTGCATCAGTTCCACCACCTTCGGCTATGTATTTGTATGCAGGAATGTTATTTTCACGTGAAATTTGCATAAGTTTTTCAACTAATAAAGGATCCATTAAAGTTCCGCTATCTTTTACTAAAACAGCCACACCTTTACCTAAAACAGGTGTTCCGCTGATACATCCGCTTGTGTCGTGACTAGCTCCTGTATCAACAGCAAAAGCTACATCAGGATTAATTAAACCAACACTTGTTTTGGCTCCTCTAGTTCCTACTTCTTCTTGAACTGTACCTACTATATATAAATCAACAGGTAAATCTAAATCTTTAACGTTGTTAGCAATAAAAGTAATTGCTGTAACACCAGCTCTATTATCCATAGCCTTACCACCAACTAAATTGTTAGGCATTTTGATAGTTTCACCACTTAAATATACTCTATCACCAATTTCAATACCATGTTCTTTAACTTCTTTGTCTGAATTAAATCCTAAATCTACGTATAATTCTTGATTTGTGATTGCTTTTTGTACTTTTTCTCTTTCTAAAATATGAATTGAAGTGTGTCCAAATACTCCAACAAATTCTTTATTGTCTTTGTTTGTGACAACTTTAGCTTTTGTACCTATAACAACACTAGGTCACACTCCACCTACGGGTGAGACTAATAAATTACCATTTTCTTTGATAATTCTAACTAAATACCCAACTTCGTCCATATGTGCAGCAATCATAACCTTAGGAGCGTTAGCAACTTTTGATTTTTTGTGTAAAATCAAACTTCCTAACTTATCTCTTGAAACTTCAAAGTTGCTTAAATCTACATTTTGTTTAATAGCTTCTACAACGGGATCTTCATATCTACTCATAGCTTCAATATTCATATATTGATCTAATACTTCATAAATTTTTGAATATTTTTCCATAATACCTCTTTGTATTTTTGTCTAATAATTTATATATAAATTTTAAACTTTTAATTGTTTTTTAAAAACGATATTAGATAAAAATCACTTAAGTTCTTAAAAGTGAAATTATTCAACAACGCACACTTATTTAAAAACGCAATAAAAAATGTTTTTGACTTTCTAAAAAAGCAGCAAAAAAACTAAAAAAAGACTTTTTCTTAATTTTTTTAGCTTAAAAAATAATTTTTTTGTGTTTGTGTGAAAAAAACGAAAATTAAAGTGTATAAATTAAATATATTTAATTTAACTTTTATAAGGACAATATGAAAAAGAAATTTCGTGCTATTGGTACATTACTTGTAAGTTCCACTTCTATATTAGCTAGCTCATGTAGCTTATTTTTAGGTGATCCAAAAGAAAAACCAGAAGAACCGACTTTAAAAGAAAAAGAAGCTGAAATATTAGCTAGCAAACCCGTTATTAAATTAGATGATAAAGTTAACGATAAAGAAAATTATAAAAATGAGAATAAATTAGAAAATTCTAATCCAAAAGAAAATAAAGATACAAATCAAAATATAGAAAATGAAAGTTCGATATCAACTGACGCTGAAGAAGTACAAAATTCAGATAAACCAACACAAGAATTAAAAGAAACACAAAATTCAGAAATCTCTGAATCTTTTGAAACACAAAATAGTGACAGTAATATAGAGAATAATAGTGATTTAACCTCTAATTCAACACCAGATCACCAAAATTCCAAACCAAATGGAAATGAATCTAAATTTGAAGAAACCCAATCAACTCAAAATCCAACTCAAACTAATTATGATGAGCAAACCCAAACTCAAGAAAAGCTCGAATCTAAAGATGAAAATCACTCTAACAACAACACAAACACACAAAATACCGATCAATCACAAACACAAAATAGTTCAAATGAAGAAAATTTATCTGAAGTTAATCAAAATGATACTTCTGAAGTAAAAAATTCTCAAACAAATATAGAAGTAACCTTAACACCTGATCAAAACACACAAACCCTAGAGACTTCTGATTTATCAGAAAATCATACAAATATAGAAAATGAAATTTCTAATGAAAATGATACTAATAATTCAAATCAAGAAGTTACTTTGGAAGATTCAAGTACTCAAAATAATTTAGATAATCAAGAGCAAGCTAAAGTCGTTATTCCTTCAATTACACTAAATCCAGCAATCACCAAAACTAAAAGAGAATTAATCGAAGAATTTGTATTTAATAGTCTCGCAAACAAATATAGCACAGCCCAAATACAAGAATTAATTAATAGTGAATATTTTGAAATTCTATATTCTCAGTTAAAAGATTTAAATTTAGAAAATGTTGAATTGGATATAGAATTGTCTTCTGATTATTCTGCAACAAATGAGGAAAAACACCAAAGTAGCAAGCAAGTCTTTTCGCAAAAATATCACGAATCATTTGAATACTTCAAACATAAACAATGAGTTGCAAGTAACAATAACCTTTATAGATATATTTTGTATTCATTGGATGTTGAAAAAATACACGATAAATTCTTTTATTTATTCAATAAATTTGATAATTTAAACGTTAAATCTTTCATTCCTAATTACGACCTTGAACACGAAATTATTAGATTATTAAATAATGATTCACCAGCTAACACTCAAAAGTTAGAAGCGTATATAAATAATGGCAAGATCTATAATCAACCAATTTATAAAAATCCATCTATTGTAAAAGAATTAAACGATTCTTATGGTTTTGTTTCTATTCCTGCGCAAAAATTACAAGAATTTAAGAATCTTTATAACGACAAAGAACTTTATGTTATTGATTTTTACTTAAGTTTAGTTAAAATACACAATTCTAAAAATTTAGATCTATTTATAAATGCATATTTAAATAATGACCCAAATGTTGTTCAAAAAATAAAAGAGAGTAATTTAAGTATTTACAAGTACTACAGAAATAATATATTCTTGCAAGGAGTTAAGGATAAAGAAATAAAAGAAGAAATATCTAAAGTATTTTTTAAAGATTCTTTAGCGACAAACCTAAAGATTTTGCTTGATGAAAATGTTGATTATGCTCTTAACAATATTTATTTTAATAAACACTTGTTAGTTTTGAACGATTTAAAATCCAATCAAACAAAAATGTTTGACTTTACATATTTAAATAATTTAAAAGAAAATAATTATCAAATTTATGAATCATTTATGACTTTAGCTTTTGATGAACTTTTTTATCTAAAACATTTAAATAACTTTAGTACATATTTAGATATTCAAAAAGAAAGTTTAAAAACTAATGTCAAACAAATTAAAAATAATTTTATTAATTGGTTTGGTGATAACTTAGATGAAGAACTTTTAGATAGCATTATTAACGATGATAATGTTTTTGATGATGCGCTTGAGCAAAAAGACTTTAACTTCAGAAGTTCTAACGCCTACAAATATGTCGAAACTATATTAGGTTATGATATAAAAACAATTTTTTCAAAAATTGAAAAACGCTACTTAATAAATGACTTAAAAAATATCTTGAAACATTTTCAACAACGCAGCGGAATGTATAGACAAGTAGAAAAAAGAATTGAGTTCTTTATCGAAAATCTAGAAAAAAATAACACTGAAAATGTAATTTTCCAGTGAGGTGTTGATGATAATGATTCAATTAGTTTAAAACCTACTAAATACTTCGCCAAAAAAACTTTTGTTTTAAAAAATATAGATTTAACTACATTGGTTTCATACATTAATTTCTACAAAAAATATAAATGGGTTATTGTTGATCCTCAAAACGCGATTCAACCTATAGATGAGCAAAATTTAGAGTTATTTAATCAAACTAACAAATTCAAAAATAATCCGCAGCTTAAGGAGTATATTGATCACGTTGAAGGGTTTCACTTTGTTAGAGCTACAGGTGATTTTATCCCTAACAAAGAATTAGATAAATATAACCCCGAATATAAAAACGAATCACTTGCTTTTATACAAAATGATGACTCAAGTTTTACATTAGAAAATTACTTTAATTACGCTGATTCATGAAGAAAAAAACCTGCTTCTGATGTAAATGTTCAATATAAAAACCCTTGAGATAAGTATAATGAGTATGATGAATTGTCATATATTGAAAACTTTAGTGGTAAATACGATAAACCTATTTATAAAAACTTTGAAACACCATTTGAGATGTATGATTCACAAGCTGAATTTGAATATAAGGAAAATATCGGAACCAGATTTATTAAGGATAACCCTAACAAAAACTACTTTAGTAGTTCATTACCAATTAAAAATTTGGATTTCAAGGCATACGAAAAATATAATCCGACTGTTTCAAATGATCAAAAAGATTATTATGGATTTTACCAATCCAATATATGAAATGAACTTATTTTTGAAAAACCACAATTTTTAAGTGATTTTAGTATCAGTAATCAATATTTATACAAAAAAACAATTGATAGATTTGAAAATTACGAATATAGATGGTATTATGACGAAAATAATAATAAAAAATATGTTTACGCTAGTGATTATGTAGCATTGGATGATATTTACCAAAATACTTCAAATTACTTTTACAGAGTAATAAATGATAAAGTTAATTATCACAAAAATGTTAAAGAATTTAACCAAAACAATAACTTTAGTGAATTTTTCTACAAATGAAAAGACGAATGAAAAAAAGTTTTAGAAAAAATTATTGACAAAAACTGAAGTGTTAGACAAAAAATTGAAGCAGTTATTTTTTATATCACAACAAATGTTTATTATTTAGATATTGAGCGTTCATACAATTATGAAGGTTATTCAATAAGTACACCTTTTAGTATTTTTACAGCCAGTCGTGAAATTCAATGTATGGGATATACAGCTAATTTTAGTATGGCTTTATCACTTTTAGATATTCCAGTAAGACAAATAGGTGCAACAGTTTTAGAAAATGACTCTTCTAAAAATTTCGAATCACTTGTAGCTGACGGAGGTCACGCGTATAACGAGGCATTGGTGGATGGTGAGTGATTAGTATTTGATTTAACTAATGCTGATAATTCCGAAAGAGATGGAACAGGATATGAGTCATTTGAATTTGATATTAAAAAAACATTTATGCGCAGAGATGATAAGTGATTAACAGACAACTATAGATTAGATCCAAATTCATACATTGCTACAATTTGAAAATACCAAAATCCTAGTGGCGTAACATACGCTGGTCTGCCTACAACATTTTTAAAGACTTCTTAAGAATATTTAAACCAAAAAAAACACGCATAAGCGTGTTTTTTAGTTTTAATAACGGTTAATAATCATACTTAAGTAACGATTAATAGCATTTTTTTCTTCTCTGAATCTGAAGTTACTGATTCTATAAATTGGATAGTCTTTAGATAAAATAAAATCATCTTTTAATCTTACTTCTAACATTTCATTAATTGAAGAATTTTCGCCTGTATCATCTAAAGAGATTCCAACTAAGAATTTATTATCTAAACTTAAAATCGCAATATCAATTGTATATGAACCAATTCTATAATTTGTTTTTAGTTTAAACTCTTGATTAAATGATAAAGTTTTTAATCAATTTAACACATCTAATTCAAAATAAGAAGTAGAGTGCATTAGTGTTGATTTGTCAACTGAAGTGTAAGATTTTTGTTCTAATAAAGGTAATTCTAAAAATTCTAATCATCTTTTGAAGGTTTGAATATTTAAGCTTGAAGATGAATCGATTAACAAATCTTCTGCTTTTAGTGATTTAACCACGATCATTTTACTTTTGGCACGGGTGATAGCAACATTTAAGGCGTTTCTTCCACCTTTGGTTCCTATATATGTACTGCTAAGTGTTGCTTCTTTAGTGTATCCTACACTACAGATAACAATGTCAGCTTCGTCCCCTTGAATATTTTCTAAATTTCTTAAAATCACTTTATTTTCTAAAGCTTGATAAAGTTTAGGCGATCTTAAAGAAATAATTTCTCTAATGCAATCTTGCTGTTTTCTATTAAAAGCTAAAATAATCATAGATTCGTGTTGATCTAAATTTTTCTCAGCTAAATCAACAACAAATTCAGCTTCAATTGTGTTTTTGTTGTCTTTTCACTTACCATTTACATCATAAACTTCAAAGGATTTACCTGTATCAAAGTTGTAACGGTCAATTCCTTTAAGTTTTGATTCGTAAAACTCTTTAGAAGAGAATAAAATAAGCTCAGAAGCGTTACTTCTATAATTCATTTCTAAATAATATTTTGGAATATTGTAATTTGAAGCTCAATCTAAAAGAGAAACAACTTCATCATTTGTGTAAATATCATCACTTTCATCTCTTTTGTTAAATCAGTTAGTTGGTTGCATTTGCTGTGGATCACCAGCGATAATAAAGTTTTTAGATATTGATAAATAAGGTAGAGCTTTTTCGATAAAAATTTGTGAGGATTCATCAAAAATTACATAATCATATTTCTCAAGATTAAAATCAACGAAATTACTTAAAATTTCAGGTGTACCAACAAAAACATTGTAAACACGTTTGATTAAATCTTTGTATTCGTAAATTAATGATTGCGGTGAAACTAAACCTCTTTGAACTTTACCTAAGAAAGTATTTAAAAGTAATTCCCCATCAGCTACTTCCGAAACGTAAGTGCTTAGATTATTTTTAGATCTGCGAGCAACTTCTAAATATAATGTTTCTAGTTGTTCCTTAGTTACGTTTGAAACATTTCTATTGTCAACAAATAACTTATATTGACTTTCTATTTCATCAAAATCTAAGAATGAGTTTAATTTCATAATTGTACCCATTCTAATTAAATCTTCAACATAAACTCCTGGTAATTCTTTGTCCATGTATTTTTTAATTTTTTTGGCGTTTTTGTAGTCTCTGATAAATTTCTTATCGTATTTTTTAGAATCGTAGAATTTTAAATTCTTTTTAATTGTTTCGTAATTATCTTGTTCAGGTAAAAAGTATTTTAATTCTTTAGCTACACGCTTACGCATTTTTGTTGAAGAGACTTTACCTTTAAGTTCGCTTCATTTATTTAGAATTTTAAGTAAGTCACTTTTAATTCTAAAATCATTCAAATATTTTAAAACTTTAGAGATTTTATCTTTTTTCTCATCGATGTTAATTGATTTTTTAATTCTAAAAAATGCATCTAAATCTTGATTGAGAATAACTCCTAAATCATTTTTAGCATCGTGATATTCATATTCAATGTTACTTAAGAATTTTTCAGGAACTTTCGGAATATCTTTTGTGATATCTAAGTCTAAAATTTGTTGGTAAAAACGTTTAATAGGTTCGTAAAAATAACCTTTTTCAAATTTATTAGCTTTTGATGATTCATTAAATTGGAAAACTAAGTCAGAATATTTACCCATTCTCTTTAAAACAACATCTAAAGCTACTTTCTTTTGAGAAATAAATAAGGCTTTTTTGTTGTTTTTAAGAACGTTGACTAAAATATTAGCAATAGTTTGACTTTTTCCAGTTCCTGGAGGACCCACAATTACACATGAACTTTTTAAGGCACCAATGATAGCTTTTTCTTGAGTGATATCACTTTGGGCTACCCTAACAATTTTTGATTTTTCTACTAAATCCTTAGAAACTGAGGCGTTATAGTTTTCAAAATTATCTGTTTTGATAATATTATCAATTTGGTCATTGATAATTAAACTTGTTAAGGCTTCTCTAAGTTTTGTACCTATAGGATGGGTTAAAGTTAAAACCATTCCTTCACATAAATTTAAAGTTGAGTTTGTTACATCTTCTCTTTGTAATTCTTTGTATGGCAGTGTTAAATTAATTTCATTAGCTAAGTCATCAACTAATTTACCATCCATCTTAACACGTAAGTCATTTACAACTTCTTTTAAAGAAGATTCATCTTTAATTCTAAGTTCAGGAATTTTAATTTGAAAGCTAGCATCTAAAGTATATTTAAGCTTTTCGTTTATGATAACTGATGAGTCACGAGAAGTTAAAATGATTTTTCCATCATTTATACTTAAATCTACTGCTTTAAGAAGTAAAGGTGCATTTACAGCACTTTCACCACGAGAAACTTTTAAAAAGTATGTACCAACATATAAAGGTCAAACACCAGTTTCAGCGTAAATTTCTTGAATCTTGTTAATGTTGAATTTTCACTCTTTTAAAAAGTTATTATGTTTAGAAGATATTTTGTCAATTACTTCAGAAATATTATTAGCAAAAGATCTTGTTAAGTCTTTTTCCATCTTAGCAGATGGTTTAAAATTAGAATCTTTAGCTCATTGACTAAACTCTTCTAAAGTTTTTACTGAGTAAAGTTTTTGGATTTGTGTATCTGTGAAATTACTTGAAATTTCTACTCTAAAATCACTTTTATTAAATATTTCATTTAACTCTTGTTTTTTAACTATTTTCGATAAATCTTGATTTATTTTCGAAATATGATAAAAAATCGCATTATCCCCTTGCGGACGAATATCAAGCAAATTGTTAACTAGTTTTTTATGCTTACTTTTGTTGACTTTTTCAAGTTGTTCATATCTTGAATAATTATTATTAATCACAGTAGTTTTAGCCATTTTTCTCCTTTTTTAGTTACTTCAAAAATATACATTTAAATTATATTTAAAACGAAAAAATTATTAAAAAAATTGTAAATATATATTTTAATTTCTTAAAATTCACCAATAAAAACACAAGTTATTTTTACCTTCTAATAAATTATGATTTTTGCTGTTTTATTTAACGCTAACTTTAAAATTTTGTTAGATTAAATCTTGTTAAAACCAAAAAACCAATTTCGTCCTCAAAAGATAACTCAAAACAAAACATTTTGTTTCTAAATGGCTAAATTTGTATTTTAAACTCGTTTTTAAAATATAAAAATGAAAATTTTTTTCAGTTTTTATGAAAAATTTACACTCAATTTGATAACATTAAAACATGAAGACAATTTCTTATAAAGATATATCAAAAATAGCAAATGTTTCTATTTCTACCGTTAGCCGTTACTATAATAATGGTTATGTTTCAAAAAAGACAAAGGAGAAAATCGAACAAGTTGTTCAGCAATTTGAATATTACCCAAATCATGGAGCTAGATTAATTAGAGGAAGAGATAATTCTGTGTTTGTAATTATCCCTGAATGACCTCAAGGTATCTATATGTCTATTGCCAACGGGATTGTTCAATCAGCTAAAATTCACAACAAAAAAGTTAATACAACTTTTACCGAAACTACAACCAAAGAATATATTGACACAATTAGATATGTTTTAAGTTGAAGACCTACTTCAATTGTTTTATTTGTGCCTGAATATGATGAAGAATTATTCAATTTCTTAAGAACTATTGAAGACACAACAATTGTTGTTTATGGTCACGAAGTTTTAGGTTTAAACTGAATTAAAATTGACGAATATAACGCTTTTTATCAATTAACAAAAGCCTTTCACCAAACAATTATCGATAACGAAAAAATGTTATTCGTTGTTGATACAAAATTAAATTCAACTCAAGTTAAAGATCGTCGTGATGGTTTTATCAACGCATGTAATGAGTTAGGAATTGAATACGAAATTTACGAACTACATGGAAAAAGTAAAAATGGTGTTAATGAATTTAACCGTTACACACGTAAAAATGGATTCAGCAACATCGTTTGTTCAACTCACGAAATTTTCATTTCACTTAATGTTTTAGGAGATAAATCACTACGTTTAACTGATATAGGTTATCAATCAGTTTATGATTATATAAGAACATACAAAGCTAAGGTCTTTGTTGATTATCCAAATATTGGATTAGAAATTGAAAATATTATTTGAGCAAAAAATGCCGATTTTGTTTTAAAATCAAAATTAATTAAAACAAGAATTATTACTTAAGCACTATTTAGGTGCTTTATTTTATTTATTGAGGAGTTTTTATGATTAAAATTGGAAGTCATATTTCTTTTAAATCACCCGGTTATTTAGTTAGCGCTGTACAAGAGTCTTTAGATAACAAAGCAAATTGCATGATGATTTATTTAGGTGCGCCCCAAACTACTAAAAGAGTTGATGTGGCTAAATTTAACATCGACCAATATAATTTATTTTTTAAAGATTTAATTAAACCAGAAGATATTATAGTGCACGCGCCCTATATTACAAATGCAGCAAATCCTGAAAAATATCCCTTTGCATGTAATTTTTTAATTCAAGAGATAAAAAGAATGAATCACATAGGCGCTAAATATTTAGTATTGCACCCAGGAGCCTATACGGCTTTTAGTCCAGAAAAGGCACTAAAAACACTTGCTAACAGCCTTAAATACATTTTAAGCGAAACTAAAGATGTTGTAATTTGTATTGAAACTATGTCAGGTAAAGGAACTGAAATAGGAATTAATTACGAACAAATTATGTACTTAATTAACGAAGTTAATGATCCTCGAATCCAAGTTTGTTTAGACACATGTCACATATGAGACGCTGGTTACAATATTCAAGATTACGAAAACTTTAAAAAAGAACTTAAAGAAAGCGGTGTGTATCAACACATTAAAGTTATTCACCTTAACGACTCTAAAAACCCACTAAACTCTCATAAAGACAGACACGAAAATTTAGGAAAGGGTTATATTGGAACACAAACACTTAAGAAAATAGTACACGATCCTGATTTTGATAATATTCCAATAATTTTAGAAACCCCTTGAGTTGATAATAAACCTATATACAAGGAAGAAATAGCTATTTTAATGGATAAATAATGAATGATTTTTTAAAAGAAAAATTAGATAATGTCACAACTAGTCCCGGCGTTTATTTATGAAAAGATATTGACGGCAATGTTTTGTATGTAGGAAAAGCAAAAAATCTTAAAAAAAGAATGAGTCAGTATTTTCAAGGTAGATTAAATAGCTACAAAACAAGTAAATTGGTGACTCAAATACACGATTTTGAAGTTTATGTAGTCAAAAGCGAAAAAGATGCCTTGATTTTAGAAAAAAATATGATTGATAAGTATCAACCACATTATAATGTTCTGCTTTTAGACGATAAAAAATATCCATATATTAAGTTGTCGCTAAATAAAAAACTAGAAATTTCCTTAAATAGATATATCAAAAAATGAAATTATAAAGATACTTATTTTTACGGACCCTTTCCAAATAATTTTGGGGCAAAATACATCAAAAAAATTCTTGAAAGGGAACTTTTATACGAAAATGGCTTACAAATAGTTAATAACGACAAATCATTTTGAAAAAAACAATATGATCGAGCCATTGATATTCTAATGCTTAAAGATAAAAAATTTTTACAAGAGCTAAGTATAAAAATGGATCAATTTGCACAAAATTTAGACTTTGAGCAATCTATTGAGTATAGAGAAATAATTAAACACTTTGAACAACTAAAAAATAAACAAATTGTCGAATTAAAAAATGATAAAAATATCGATGTTTTTGATTTTGTTTTTGCTGATAAAAAAATATTTGTTTCGGTACTGTTTTATAGATATGGAAGTTTAATTTCACAAAACTTTTATACACTTAATTATGATATTGTTGAATCGGAAATAATTGAAAATTTCTTTAGCGATTTATATTCTAAAAATGAAAAACCTGATTTGATTTTAGCAAGCGAAAATTTAGAAAATATTATTGATAACATTGATTTAAAAATTAAAATCCCTAAAAAAGGTGCACTAAAAGAAATTGTCTCAACGGCACATTTAAATAACCTAGAAAACATAAAAAATTACACTAAAAAATACCCTTTAAGTGTTGAGCAAGATTCTAATAAAAAAATTGCTGTTGTGCAAAAATTAGCCACATTATTAAATATTGATAAAATCAACAAAATTATTCTTTTTGATAATTCTAATTTAGCCAATACTAATATAGTTGGTGTTGCTGTGGTTTATCTTTTAGGTGTTAAACAACCATCTTTATATAGAAAAATCAATCTCTCAAAAGATACAGTACACTTAAATAATTTAAGCGATGTTGAATATATGTATAAAAATGTTGAGAATTATTTGTATCATAATCAAATCAATTCTGATGATTTGATTATAGTAGATGGTTCAACACAACAGATAAAAGCAGCGCAAAGAGCATTTAAAAAAAATAACATAAACAACTATAATATAATTGGATTGGTAAAAAACTCTAAACACCAAACTAGAGCCATAGTAACTAAAGATTACAAAGAAATAAGAAAAATGGATGAGCAAGTTTTTTTATTTTTAAAAGAAATGCAAATTGAAGTGGATCGTTATGCTAAAAGCTATTTTAATAAGAAACATGTAAAAATGACGCTTGAAGGATCTTTAGCTAAAATTAAAGGTATAGGCCCTAAAACAGAACAAAAGCTACTTGAGCATTTTAAAACATATGCAAATATCTATAATGCATCAGCTGAAGAACTGGAAAAAGTTGTTCCACACAATATTGTGGAACTTATCATTCATAAAAAAGAAAAAAACACCTTTTAAAATAAAGGTGTAAAAATTACCATATACTTAATTTAAAAGATGAGTAAACGCGTGTTTTTACTTATCTTTTTATTTTAATTTTTTATAATATAAACATTATATAAATTAATGCCGAAAGGGAAGAAAAATGAATTACAGATACGTAAAAGTTGGTGACAAAATTAATGTCATGGACGACCCTAATTACATGGTTCAATACCTTGATATTGATGGGAATTTGATTGACAAAAACTTTAAACCAAACTATGAATTAACAAACGAACAATTAGTTGCTGCGTACACATTAATGGTACGTTCAAGACAACAAGATACTTACATGTTGCAATTACAACGTCAAGGACGTATGTTAACTTTTGCTCCTAACTTAGGAGAGGAAGCTTTACAAGCTGCAACTGCATTTGCTTTAGACAAGAAAAAAGACTGATTTTTACCAGCCTTTCGTTCAAACGCTGTGATGTTAGGTTTAGGTGTTCCAATGATTAACCAATTCTTATACTGAAACGGTAATGAAATGGGAGCCAAAACACCTGAAGACTCAAATGTTATGCCAGTTAATATCGTTATAGCTTCACAAATTTCACATGCTGCTGGAGTTGCATATGCACTTAAAATGCAAAAAACAGGTGGAGTTGCTTTAACTTTCATTGGAAATGGTGGAACAACTGAGGGGGAATTTGCTGAAGGAATTAACTTCGCAGCAGTTCAACAATATCCAGCTGTATTTTGTGTAAACAACAACCAATGAGCTATTTCAACACCTAACTGACACGAATCAATTTCATCAACAATCGCAGCTAAAGCTCACGCTTTTGGATGTGCTGGAGTTAGAGTTGATGGAAATGACTTGTTAGCTAGCTATGACGTAGTTAAAGAAGCAATTGAATATGCTAGAAATGAATCTAAACCAGTTATTGTTGAGTTCTACACATGAAGACAAGGTCCTCACACCACAAGTGATAACCCAAGATTATACCGTACAGAAGTTCAAGAAAAAGAAGAAGAAAAATGAGAACCAATGCACCGTATTGAAAAATACATGCTTGATAGAGGTATCATTACTGAAGAACAAAAACAAAAAATTTGAGATGATGCATTAGCTGAAGTTAAGGGTGTTTATGAAGAACACTTATCAAAAATTAAAGTAAATATTGATGATATTTTTGATTACACTTTTGAAAAATTAACACCAGAATTAGAAGAACAAAAAGCAGAAGCTAAAAAATACTGAGCTAAAGTTGAAGGAGGAAAATAATCATGGCTGAAAAATTAGTTTTAAATAATATTCAAGCATTAACTCACGCAATCGACTTAGCAATGGAAAAAGACGAAAGAGTTGTTTTATTTGGTGAAGATGCTGGTAATGAAGGTGGAGTTTTTAGAGCTACTGAAGGATTACAAAAAAAATACGGAATAGATAGAGTATTTGATACACCTATTTCAGAAGCTGCTATTGCCGGAGTTGCTTTTGGTGCTGCAGTTGCTGGATTAAGACCTATTGGTGAAATTCAATTCCAAGGTTTTTCTTATCCTGCTATGCAACAAATTATGACTCAAGCTGCAAGAATTAGAAACCGTTCAAGAGGACGTTTCCACTGTCCTATGGTTATAAGAATGCCTATGGGTGGAGGAATTAGAGCTTTAGAACACCACTCAGAAGCTATTGAAGCTATTTATGCACACGTGCCTGGACTTAAGGTTGTTATGCCTGCGTTCCCATATGATACAAAAGGTTTAATGTTAGCTGCTTTAGCAGATCCAGATCCTGTTATTTTCTTAGAACCTAAGAAAATTTACAGAGCCGGAAAACAAGAAATTCCTGCTGATTACTACACAGTAGAAATCGGAAAAGCAAATGTTTTAGTACCTGGAAACGACATAACAGTAGTTACATATGGTGCTCAAGTACATGATTGTTTAGCTGCTATTAAAAAAATGAGAGCAGCTGGTGATAACACATCAATTGAATTGATAGATTTAAGAACTATTCGTCCTATTGATATGGAAACTATTTTAAATTCTGTTAAAAAAACAGGTCGTTTATTAGTTGTTCATGAAGCTGTTAAAACATTATCTCTTTCAGCAGAAATTATGGCAGGTGTAAACGAAAAAGCTTTTGAATACTTAAAAGCGCCTATGACACGTTTAACAGGTTATGACATTACAGTTCCTTTAGCTAAAGGGGAATACTACCACGCTATTAATGAAGACAAAATTATTGAGTCAATTAAAAAAGTGATGGAATTTAAATTTTAATTAAGCAAAAGGAGAATGAAAAAATAATGACTATAAAATCAACACCAATTGCAAGAGCATTGGCTGCAAAATTAGGGATTAATTTAGCTGATGTTAAAGGTAGTGGTATGGACGGAAGAATTTTAATGGAAGATATTAAAAACTTTAAAGCCGCTCCTAAAGTTGAAGCTGTTGTTGCTAACGCTAGTGCTAAAGTTGAAACTAGTGCTAGTGTTGCTAGTGTTAAAAGACCTTCAACACTTGAAGCTCACAGCGAAGCTATTGCACCAATTAGAAAAGCTATTGCTAAAGCCATGACAAACTCATGATCAAATGTAGCTTATACAAACTTAAAACATGAAATTGACATGACAAATCTTTGAGATTTACGTTCAAGAATTAAAGATATCGTATTAAAAAATGAAGGTGTTAAATTAACATTTTTACCTTACATTATTAAAGCTGTTGCAGTTGCATTAAAAGAATTTCCAATCTTTTTAGCTAAATACAACGAAGCAAATCAAACTCTTGATTACCCAGGTCAAATGAATATTGGTATCGCTGTTGATACTGAATTTGGTTTAATGGTTCCTGTTGTTAAAAACGCTGATCAATTAAACTTACTAGAAATTGCTGCGGAAGTTTCTAGATTAGCTACAGCTGCTAGAAAACGTACAATTAAACCTGATGAAATGAAAGGTGCTTCATTCACAATTACTAATTATGGTTCAGTAGGTGCTTTATTTGGGGTTCCTGTTATCAATTACCCAGAATTAGCTATTGCTGGAGTAGGTGCTATTATTGATAGACCAGTTGTAAAAAATGGTGCAGTAGTACCTGGAAAAGTTATGTATTTAACAACAGCTGCAGACCACCGTTGAATCGATGGGGCTGAAATTGGTCGTTTTAATTCACGTGTTAAAGAATTATTAGAAAATCCTGAAATTTTAGGAGTGTATTAATTATGTATAAATTTAAATTTGCTGATATAGGTGAAGGATTACACGAAGGTACAGTTGCTGAAATTTATGTAAAAGATGGACAAAGCGTAAAAGAAGGTGATAACTTATTTAGTGTTGAAACAGATAAAGTTACTTCAGATATTCCTAGTCCTGTTACTGGAGTGATTAAAAAAATTATGATGGCTACGGGTGATGTTATTCACGTAGGTCAAGAAATCTTTGTTATTGATGATGGTTCTTCAAGTGATGAAGTACAAGAAACAAAACAAGAAACTCCTGCAGCTACAGCTTCAACATCAACTGATGCTAATAGTTTTTATGTGTTTAAATTTGCTGATATAGGTGAAGGATTACACGAAGGTACAGTTGCTGAAATTT
>NZ_JAZDWZ010000004.1:0-84960 GCF_036350065.1 Mycoplasmopsis ciconiae
AGTCTAAAAGGTACGTTAAGTACGTGTTACTCACCCATTCGCCGCTAAGTTCCGAAGAACTCCGCTCGACATGCATGTATTAGGCACACAGCCAGCGTTCATCCTGAGCCAGGATCAAACTCTCGAAAAAATTGACTGTCATGTTTTGTATATCTAGTTTTCAAAGAACATAATGCTGTCATTATTTGCAGCTAAATTATTTTAGCACATTTTAAAAGAATTTCAAATAATTATTTTAATTTTTTTGCTATTTTATAAAGATACCTTAATTTAAAATGCTTCTTGATAAATGTGTAAAAAAATTATAGCAAAAAAATAAAAACACCAAATGAAAAAAATAAGAAACTTTGTGAGTTTGTTTCGTTCCGGAGTGTTGCTTGCTTTTAATAATAATTTCCGCTTATTAAAAATAATTTAAATTTCTGGCATTGTTTATAAAGAAATTAAAACATATGCTTACAAATTAATAAAAATTAAAAAGTATAATTTTAGTATGGTTTATATATTTATATTAATATAGGAGTATAAATGAATAAAAGTCAGTTAATATATGTAATTTCTAAACATTCACTAGAGTTTAGAAAAATTCTAAACAAAGAAGAGATAGGCGAACTTATTTTTGGTTTGATATTTTTAAAATATATTAGTGATAAGTTAGAAAACTATATTCCTGAGAAATATAAAAAAATATACAAAATAACGAAATTTAATATTGACCAAGAGCAAGAAGATGAATTTAATAATCAACAGGTAAAAACAAATATTCAAAACTTCAAAAATAAAGTTATTGAAAAAAGTGGATATTTTTTAAGTTCTAATAATCTTTTTAGCACACTTGTTTGTAAAAATAAAAATCTTGAAAACTTAGATGTGTTGCTGGTTATAAAAGAATTTAATCAAAATATTAGTCCGAACAAAAAATTTGTATACGCTAATATTTTTGACAAGTTAGATTTTGTTATTAAAAAAATTATTAATGTTGATGGATTTGAATCTAATTCGCTTAGTAACTTAATTCAAGTGATTAATAAAGTTAAGTTTGAAAAAACTGATCCATGTGATTTTGCTAAATTTGCTTGCTTATATTTATTTGATTTTTTAAAATTAGACCAAAACAAAATAAATTTAGGTTTATTGAATGCGCAATATCAAATAAGCGTGCTTATTAGTAAATTTATGCCGTTACTATTTAAGCAAGAAAATCAAAAAATCAAAGTTTGAGAAATTTTTCCAAATGCTGCTGAGCTTTCGCTTTTGTGTAATCAGGAACTTAAAAACAATGTTGAAGCAATAAATATAAATCACTTTATTAGTCCTGATGCTCAATGTAGTTTAAATATCTGCAAAATGCTTTTGATTATAAGTGGAATATATACTAACAACATTCATCAATTAGACAGTGAACATTTATTTAGTTGTGTTGTCTCACCAGATAAATTTAATATCGTAGTAAATAATAATTTTTTATGGATCAAACAACTTAATGATTCAATGCAAAATTACTCAAGCGCGGATGTTTTGGATAAATATTATGAGTTATTGAAAAATATAATTGAAAACTTAGATCAAGATGGTTATGCTTTTTTAGTAATACCAAATAATATTTTGGAAGATAAGTCATTTATATCTCAAAGCGCTAAATTTTTAATTGATAATAATTATCTAGAGGCTGTAATATCTTTAAGTGACAATATATTTGAAATTTCTTCTATACAAAATGCTCTTTTGATCTTAAACAAAAACAAACAAGAACAAAGAGTGATGTTTATTGACGCGTCCAAATATTTTATAAATCAATACGATAAAATACAATTAGGTCCTCATGATATTAAAAAAATAGTGCACACATATCAAAACAAAATCTTCGAAGAATATTTTTCAAATATTGTTCATATAAATACTATTCAATCAAATGATTACAACTTAAATCCTAATTTATATGTTTCTCAAGAAAGTTTAAATCCAACAAAAGAAATTTATAAACTTCTTAAACAATCTTTGCCGCAGCATGAATTTGAATGACATATGCAATTATTTGAAAATGTTCCTTTTATAAAACCTCAAGTTTATGCTTCATTAGACAAAAATATTGATCGCTTATTTAATGAAGATTTTTATGAATCGCTATTAACGCCTGAACAAATCAAAAATTTTATTGATAAATTTAATAAAAACAAAGGTTTTTTAAATTTTAAACTCGACCAAGAAATAAATGCACTTTTAAACGCAAAAGTTAAAAAATTAAAACTTAAGCTTGGCGACCAAAAAATAAATACCTCACGATCTTATTTTGAAGATTATGCAAGAATAAATAAAGAAATGTCGATTTTATTAGCTCACTCAAGAAAAAACCAAGAACCTATTAAAGATTATCAACCTAAGTTTTTACCTTTTGAATTAGCAAAAGATCCTGAATTTAGAAAATATATTGATCAAATTCCTGAACTTAAAGAAAAGATGAAAAATTATGATCAAGTAGAAAAAGATTTTCTTGCTAGTTACGATCCTAAAACTTTAAGAGGTTTTACTTTTGATTTTGAAACTAATTTTTTAAAAGTCGACGAAGATAAATTGCAAAAATGACTAAAAGAGCTTAAAGAATTAGAAACCAACAAAAAATAGCTATCAATCGCACAAAAAACACATCCACTAATGGATGCGTTTTTTTAGTATTTAACATCAACAAAAACTGGTGCGTGGTCAGAAATATAATTTCTAACTAAATTAATGTCGTTTATTTTTTCTTTGTTTTTAATTAATTCTATAGCTTTTTGCTTATCTAATAATGATTCATAAGCTTTTCAGATATCGTACATAAATGTAAATTTTGAATCAGCTTCGTCTTCTGAAATGATATCTACTTGGTGTTCTTTAAAAATAATTTTGTCATATGGTTGCGAATATTTGTTTAAGCTTTTAGAAAGAGAAGTTGCATGTTTTTGTTGATCGCCAAAAGCTAATGTATAACCGTTACTAATAAGCGGACTAAATATTGAAGAATTACCTTCTTTAATATTTGTATCTCCACCAAATATTAATGTTGAATCACCATCAATATTATCAAAATAATCCATTACTTTTTTTAATTCATAAGCTTCTGAGGATTCAATTTCTCCTGCTGATTGATTAAATACTACATTTTTATCTTTTATTTTTGTGTTTTTACTGATTGTTTTCTCACCACTTTTAGATCCAGGACTATCTAAATGAGCAAAAACTGTTGTTATGGTTTTTGTAGTGTTTTTAATTTTAAAATTAGCCCCGTACGGGTTTCTTTTATAAAAGATTTTTTGATTTGAGACTATATTATTAATACTTTGGTTAAAAGTATCACCAATTTTGTTGTTAGTGAATTTTTGTGGTTCAAATAAAGTAGATTTATAAAGTATACCTATGTGTTCATATGTTTTTTCGCTACTTTTGTGATTGTTAGACTCACTGGTTGGTTGATATAAGTATTCTCATTTACTTTCTGCATCTATTTCATTGAGTTTATTTCTTAAATCAATTACTGCCTGGTAAGAATTAAAATTTATTTCCGTTAAACCAATTAAATCAACATTTATATGTTTAATAATATTTGGAATTGTGTAATATTTAACATCATTTATCCCTGGTTTTAATTCAGATAGATTGAGTACATTTCAGTGACCTATTCTTAAAGTATTATTTGTTTTATTTAATGGCTTTGGCGCAGTTATATTTAATTTTTTTGGGTCTGTTAAATTATTGTTTTCTACAGAATCAACATTTATATTAGCTTTGTTTGGATTTTCATTGTTTTGTTGATCAAATTCTTCATTTTGGGCGCTCTCAAGCAAAATCTCTTTTACATCATCTTCAAGTGTTTCTTCATTATCTTCCAAAGTATTTGGACTAATAACATATTCAAATTGCTCGCTTTTTTTAGCTCTTCTAGTTGATTCATCTTCTAAATCATATATGGCATATCTTAAAACTAAATCATTATTTTTTAATTCTGCCTCAAAATAAAAACCGCCTTTTCTAGCGTATCCGCTAATAGGATAAGCACCAAAATTCTCTTTAATTTTTGCAAAATCAATTTTTTTGGAAATTCTTTTGTTAAAAGCAAAACCACTTAAAAAATAGTTACTTTTTTCAATATAAAAAGAATTTTGTTCATCAGAATAAAATATTCTGACTTTTTTGTTTGAAGAGTTTTGAGCCTGTTTTTTAAGGTTAAAAAATTCTTCTTGAGTTAATCTTAAGTCAAATAATTTATTTTTTTGTGCCAATCAAACTAAACGATCAAATTTAGAGTAAATTCTTTCAAAAGGCACATAATCAGGATCAATAATTTTTTCGATTTGCTCTTTTTGTTTTTCGCTTAATCTATTTCCTCTTTGGTTTTTTTCTATATTTTCTGTGTTTATAAATTGATTATTATCTTCTGTTCTTTTTTCGGGCTGATTTTCTTTATTTTGATTTTCGATATTTTCAATTTTTATTAATTCTTCTGTTGATTTTTTAGAATTATCTTGGGGATTATTATCTAAATTATCTTCTGCTTTTATCTCTGTTTCACTTATATTTTCGTCATTTTGTACATCTATATTTTTTTCTAAATTTGTTTCGGTATTTTCAGGTATATCAACTGATGAATT
This sequence comes from Mycoplasmopsis ciconiae, assembly GCF_036350065.1. Taxonomy (NCBI): domain Bacteria; kingdom Bacillati; phylum Mycoplasmatota; order Mycoplasmoidales; family Metamycoplasmataceae; genus Mycoplasmopsis; species Mycoplasmopsis ciconiae. Next base: position 4,626 of record NZ_JAZDWZ010000004.1, read on the forward strand.
ATCTTTTGGTAATTGATTGTTGTTTGTTGAAGAATCAGAAATAATAACTTCTTTTTGTGTATCCGAATCTATAGAAGTTTCTTCACTTTTGTCTGATTTTGTGTTTTGTGTGTTATTATCACTTAAGTTTTCTTTTTCTTCATGTTCTTTTATTATTTGAATATTTGTTTCATTATTTTTTGTATTATCTACGATCTCTTCACTAGTTTGAAGATTCTCTTGTTGAGTATTATTAGCTTCTTCAATAGATAAATCGTTTTCTTTTTGAGGATTAATTTCTTCTTTTGTTTGTGTATTAGGCTCTATTTTTGTATCTGGTTGATCTGTTAATTCTTGTTGATTACTATCGTATTTTAGTGTTGATTCTTCTTGTTTTTGAGTTGATTCATCGGTTTGTTTTTCTTTTTGATTATTGTCTTCCTCATTTTCATTATTTTGTACATCTAAATCTTTTTTATCTACTGAATCTTCTAAAGTATTGTTTTCTTCTGTTTGCTTTTGATTATTATTTTCATTTGACTTTTCTTGTTCATAAACTGTATCATTTGGATTATTATCACTTTTATCTTTTTCAGAAGTGTTTGATGATTCATCGTTATTTTTAATAGAAATAGAATCTACAACACTTTTATCGATAGTGCTTTCATTTTGTTCATTTTGTTTAAATTCCTCTGTTTCTTTAGAATCTTTTTTCTCTTTTTTTGTAGTTGAATTAGAATCTAAAGAACTATTTTCTTGAACCGAAATTTCATTAGTGGTTTGTGATTCACGTTCGTTTTCAGTGTTAAAATTTTGTGATTTCTCTTCTGTTTGTAGGGTATTTTCAAGATTATTATCATTCTTAGATTTGGCGTTTTGTGTTTGTGAATTTGAATCATTTTTTTGTTCGACCAAAACGTCACTATGACTGTTTTTATTTTCTTGATCAGTGTTAATATCGCTATCTTTTTTATACTCGTTTTTTGTTTGGGCGCAACCACTTATAAAAACCGATGTAGCGCACAACAATAACATAGATTTAATTAATAAAATTATTTTTTTAGAGCTCTTCATATATTAATTTTATTAACCTTAATTACTTATTCTAGAAATTTCCACATTTTGCAGTATTTGCGGAAAATTGGAAAAAATAGTTGGTCAATTTTAATTTCGTTAAACGATAGTCAATTTGCCTCTTTTTTAATGATTTATAACTTCTATTAAAGTATAATAATATTAATTTATTAAGGAGCATAAATGAATAAACAACAATTAGCTAGCAAAATTTGAACAGCCGCCAATAACCTACGTAAATATATTGAGGCTGATGAATACAAAGACTTTATTTTAGGTTTTATTTTTTATAAATTTTTGTCCGAAAAAGTTGAAAAGTTGTTTTCAGATGAAGATATAGAATTTTACAAAAATGTAGAAGATAAAAACTTTCCTGATTCCATTAAAGAATCCAGCAAATGAAATGAATTAAGCACTAAAGATAAAGAAGATTATGAGTTTATTTCTTCTGTTAGAGGTGAATTGGGATATTTTATCAGCTATCAAAATTTATTTTCTACATGAATATCTAAAGGTCAAACATTCAACATAAGTGATGTTAGGGTTGCTCTTTCAGCTTTTAACCGTAATATAAGCAAACACAAAAAGTTATTTGAAAATATTTTTGACACTTTAGAAAACTCATTATCAAATTTAGGTAAAACTGATGCAGATCAAAGTCGTGAAGCTTTATCAATTATTCAATTGATCAACGAAATACCAATGCAAAAAGTTCAAGATTATGACATGTTAGGTTTTATTTATGAATATTTAATTTCTATGTTTGCCGCTAACGCAGGAAAGAAAGCTGGGGAATTCTATACACCTCATGAAGTGTCTGTTTTAATGTCTGAAATTGTTGCTTCACACTTAAAAGATCATAATGAAACTGTTGATATTTACGATCCAACTTCAGGTTCTGGTTCTCTTTTAATAACAATTGGTAAAAGTATGTCTAAATACATAAATCCAGATAAAATTAAATATTTTGCTCAAGAAATTAAAAAGGCTACATATAACTTAACAAGAATGAACTTGATTATGCGTGGTATTTTAATAGATAATATCCACACTAGAAACGATGACACTTTAAGAGAAGATTGACCTGTTTCTAGTGATATTGATAAATCTCCTTTACATGTTGATGCAGTTGTTTCTAACCCTCCATATTCACTTGAGTGAGACAATGTCAACAAAGAAAATGACCCACGTTTTGCCGGTTATGGTGTCGCTCCTAAATCTAAGGCTGATTACGCATTTTTACTTCATGATTTATATCACACTAAGACAAGCGGAATCGTGACAATCGTTTTACCTCACGGAGTTTTATTTAGAGGAAACGAAGAAGGTAAAATTCGTAAACAACTTATCGAAAGTAATAACATTGACGCAATAATCGGATTACCAAATAATATATTTTACGGAACAGGTATTCCAACAATTATTATGGTTTTAAGAAAAAATAAACAAGATGATAAAGTCTTATTTATTGACGCTTCAAAACACTTTATAAAAGAAGCTACAAATAACAAATTACGTGCTAGTGATATTCAAAGAATAGTTGATGTTTTTACTGAAAAAGCAATTATTCCTGGGTTTTCTAATCTAGTAACAAGAGACGAAATTAGAAATAACGAATATAACTTAAATATACCTAGATATGTCGATTCTTCAGATAAAAAAGAAACTAGCGATTTATATTCTTTATTAAATGGTAACGTCCCTAATTCAGAACTTCAAAAATACCAAAATCTTTGAAATCATTTCTCTACCTTAAAGGCTGATTTGTACGAAGAAATTAATTCAAACTATTCTAAACCATTAATTAAAGATAATATTTTTGAAGTTATTTTAAATAATCAACAAATTCAAGATTACATTAATCAATTCAAAAAATCTACCGAAGATTTAGAAGATTTAATTGAAAAACAAATAATTAACAAATTAAAAGATAATATTGATCAAATAGACTTAAATAAAGATAAAAAAGATATTTTAGATAAACTTAAGAATTTACTTAAAGAGCATAATTTAATTGATTATTACGACGCTTTTGAAATATTAGAAAAACACTGAAAAGTGATTTCTACAGATGTTGAAAACATTAAACTTGAAGGCTTTGAATCAATAAAACAAGTGTCTCCAAATTGAATTTACGATTCAAGCAAAAAAATGGAAATCCAAAAAGGTTTTATCGGTAAAGTAATACCTTTTGAGTTGGTTCAAAAATTAAAAATGACTGACTTACTTGATCAGATTAAAAATCTAAATTTACAAATCGAAAATATTGATACTAAAGCCCAAGAGTTTTATGCTGATATAGATGAGGATTCAAAAGAAAAATACACTAGCTTATTTAACGAAGATTTTTCTAAATTAGACTATAAAACAGTTAAGAAAGAAATTAAAAACTTTGAAAAAGTTGCTGAAGAAAACCCAGATTCATTTGAATCAAAAGTTCTTGAAATTTACAAAAACGAAGAAAATAAAAAAGTTTTAAATAAAACCTTAAAAACAATTATTTTTGATTTAGAAAATCAAACAAATAAGCAGTATGATAGCTTAAGTGATTCAGACGCTTTAGAATTGATAAAAGATAAATGAATTACTCCTTTAATCACAGATTTAAACCAATTACCAAACAACGCTTTAGAAAATATTTCAAATGGCTTGGTTAAAATTCAAGAAAAATACGAAGACACTTTATTTAGTATTGATCAACAAATTAGACAAACACAAGATGAATTGATTGACCTTTTACAAGATTTAAATGCAGACGAATATGACAAAAAAGCAATTGATGATTTTATTGAATTATTAAAAAAATAAATTTAAAAATAACTTTTATGGCTTTATTGTAGTCATAAAAGTATTTTTATTTTTAGAGACCTTCGGAGGTTTAATGACTTTTAAAAACGAAAGAGAATTCCAAGATAAACTTATTGAAAAATTAACTCAAAGAGGTTGGGATAAGGAAGTTTTAAATTATCCAACCAAAGAAGATTTAATACAAAACTGGAAAAATATTTTATACAAAAATAATCGTGACATTGATCGTTTAGGCAATTATCCTTTGACAAATACTGAAATGGATCAAATAATCAGAAAAATTAACGAACTTAAAGAACCATGAAAAATTAACCAATTAATTAACGGTAAAACTATTTCTATAAAAAGAGATAATCCAGATGATAAATTACACTATGGTAAAGAGGTGTCGCTAAAAATTTATGATCGTAACGAAATAGCCGGTGGTAAAAGCACATATCAAATAGCTAAAGAACCTAGATTTTACTCAGCTGATGTTGGTAGAGATAAACGCGGGGATTTATTATTATTAATTAACGGTATGCCTCTTATTCATATTGAATTAAAAAAAAGTGGTGTCCCAATTTATAGAGCATATAATCAAATTGAACAATATTATCGCGATGATATTTTTAGTGGCATTTATGGTTTAGTCCAAATTTTTGTCGCAATGACACCTGAAGAAACACTTTATTTTGCTAACCCTGGTAACAAAGAAAAATTTAACAAGAATTTCTATTTTCACTGAGCTGATTCAGATAATAAAATTATGAATAAATGAGACGACATAGCTTCATTATTTTTATCAATTCCAATGGCGCACCAATTAGTTGGTTTTTATACAGTTGCTGATACACACGAAAAAACTCTTAAAGTTTTAAGAAGTTACCAATATTACGCATGCAATGCAATTAGCGATAAAGTTACTAAAATTGACATGGGGAATTTATGAGGAACATCGTCAATAAAAAATAAGGGTGGTGGTTATATTTGACATACAACAGGATCTGGAAAAACTATGACATCTTTTAAGACGGCACAATTAATTTCCAATTCTGGACGAGCTGATAAAGTTGTTTTCTTGACTGATAGAATTGAATTAGGGATCCAATCACTTAATGAATATCGTAGTTTTGCCGGTGATGAAAACGATGTACAAGGAACAGAAAACACTTATGCTTTAATCAACAAATTAAAATCTAAAAATCCAAATGACACATTAATAGTAACATCCATTCAAAAAATGTCAGAAATTAAACTTAGAGAAAATTTAAGTACAAATGAATTCAAAACAATCAATGAAAAAAGAATTGTTTTTATTGTTGATGAATGTCACCGTTCTTCATTTGGTGAAATGATGTTACATATTAAAAATTTATTTACCAAGTCGGTGTTTTTTGGTTTTACTGGAACACCTATTTTTGATGTTAATAATAACAAAGGAGCAACAACGAAAGATATTTTCGGAGAACCGCTACACAAATATTTAATAGCAAATGGAATTATCGATAAAAATGTTTTACCTTTTGATCATTACATGGTAGAAACATTTGATTATAATGATACAAGAAAAAAACTTGCAAATTATTACTCACGTTCATCAAGACCACAAAATGAAATGCCTGGCGAAAGACAACAAAAAACATATAAATATTGAGCTGAACAAGATAATATCATTATCGAAAAAACCATCAAAGATCTTTATGATGACGACCAAAATTTTGGTAAAAATCATAAAGATTGTGTTGTGCAAGATGTTTTGAATGATTGAAACAAAAATAGTTCTTTTAATACATTTCATGCAATTTTTGCTGCCAACAGCATTGATGATGCAATCACATATTATAAACTCTTTAGGGATCATTCTAAACTCGAACCAGATCAACCAAAATTAAGCGTAACTTGTGTCTTTGATTCATCTTTAGCATATGCAGATCCGAAAAAAAATGTTGAAAAAGAAAAAAACATTAACTTAATCTTAAATGATTATAATCAAAAATACGGTACTAAATTTGATTATAAAAGCTGAAACGCTTTTAGAAAAGATGTAGCCGATAGATTAGCACACAAAAATACATATGTTGGTATTGATAACCCTTCAAAGAGTCATCAGCAACTTAATATGGTTATTGTCGTTGATCAAATGCTTACTGGATATGATTCAAAATGAGTAAATACTATTTATTTAGATAAATTAATGGAATATCACACATTAATTCAAGCTTTTAGTAGGACAAACAGAATTTCGCATATATCAAGTAAAAAGCACGGAATAATAAAATACTACAGATATGTTTATAAAATGAAAGAAAACATCGAAAATGCCTTCGAAAAATATGCTTCTGATCAAAAACATAATGTTTTTGTTGATAGCATTGAGAAAAATATTCTTAAAATTAACTTAAAATACAGAGAGATTGAAGATATTTTTGATTCACAAGGTATTAAGGGCTTTTCAGAATTACCTCCAGATTCCGAAACTCAACAAAAAATATTAAGTTGTTTCAAATCATTGACATCTACGATTCAAACAGCAGTTTTACAAGGTTTAAAATTTGGTAACTATAATAAAAATATAAAAATTAAAATGTCGGCTCCAAATCAGTCACTAAAACTAGTTTTTGATGAAATAAAATACGAGACACTTAAATCAAGAGTTAGTGACATAGTCAATATCAAAACTACTGATGAACATGAAAAAGAATATTATGATTTCGAAATTATGAGAACAATACATGAAATAGACACAGGTAGAATTGATGAAGATTATTTAAATAAAATTTTTAAAGATACAATTAATGAAATTAAATCTAATAGTCAATTAATCTCACTTGAAAATAACAAGATTATTGAGGATTTAACTTCCGGTTTTTCTTTTTTAAGTTTTAAAGATCAAGAATTTGCCAAGCTAATTTTGCATGATATTATTAGTGGAAGATTTGAATATGATCCAAACAAAGAATTTAGCGAAATTTTAAATGAATACAAATACAAAAAAACTGAAAATAGAATTTCTAATTTCGCTAATACTTTTGGTTTAGATGAAACTAAACTTAGAAAAATTATCGATAGCTATCCTACAAAAGAAAATATTAATGAATACGGTAAGTTTGATGAAGTGTATAAAACAGCTAACGAAAATTCAATTGTTAACTACTACACAAACAAAGGAATAAAATCATCAGCATTCATGCTTAAAAGAAAATTTATTGAATTGCTTAAAAATTTTATTATTGATCAAGAAACAGAATTTTAAAATGTGCAAAAAGCACATTTTATTTTTTTGTGGGACTTAAATTTTTAAATTTGGTATATTTATTAATAATTATTAATTACTAAAATAATTATTTTAAGATAGATTAAAAATGGAGGTGTGAATGATTGAAGTAAATAATTTATCAAAAGTTTTTAGCGACAAAAAACTTTTTGAAAATGTTAATTTAAAATTCACAGAAGGTAATACATACGGAATTATTGGGGCTAATGGAGCTGGAAAAAGTACATTCTTAAAAATACTTTCAGGTCAAATTGAACAAACTAGCGGAAGTATCAACATCGAAAAAAACAAACGTATTTCTGTTTTGAGTCAAAATCATAATGAGTATGATGAGATTGACGTGACTGAAGTGGTTATAATGGGAAACACTGATTTGTACAAAATCAAGGAACAAAAAGATGCTATCTACGCTAATCCCGAAGCTACTATGGAAGATTACACATTAGCTGGTGAATTAGAGGAAAAATATGGGGAATTAGGTGGTTGAACTGCTGAAAACGATGCTCAAGAATTATTAAGTAACTTAAATATTCCCGCTGACAAGTGACATGTCAAAATGAAAGAATTAACAGCTAACCAAAAAATTAAAGTTCTTTTAGCTAAAGCTTTATTTGGTAATCCGGATATTTTAATCATGGATGAGCCAACTAACCACCTTGACTTAAGAAGTATTAAATGGTTAGAAAATTTTCTAATCGAATATCCTAATGTTGTTATAGTCGTTAGCCACGATAGCGAGTTTTTAGATAGTATTTGTACTCATATAGTTGATATAGATTTTAGCGAAGCTAGAATTTATACAGGAAATTATTCATTCTGAAAACAAAGTAGTGAATTAGCAAAAGAAATGATAAAAGCATCTAACGACAAAAAAGAAGCTCAAATTGAAAAATTAAAAGACTTCATTGCTCGTTTTTCAGCTAACGCTTCTAAATCTAGACAAGCCACATCAAGAAAAAAACTTTTAGATAAAATTACTTTAGATGAAATTAAACCATCAAACCGTAAATATCCATATGTTCGTTGAGATATGAATAGAGATCATGGTAAACAAATTCTTAATGTTGAGAACTTAAGTTACACAAACGAAAAAGGTCAAACATTATTCAAAAACATATCTTTTAGTTTAAACCCTGGTGAAAAAATGGTTATTATCGGAGAAGATGATATTGCTAAAACTAGATTATTACAAATTTTAGCAGGAGAATTACAACCAACTAGCGGAAGTGTCGAATGAGGACAAACTATTAAATTTAGTTACTTCCCTAACGATAATTCTAAATATTTTGAAACTAACGAAACTATTTTGGAATGAATTAGTAAATGACCACTTGAAAATCAAATAAAAGAAAATAAAGATAATAGCGACTCACGTATGCGTGGATTCTTAGGAAGAATGCTTTTCTCTAACGATAGTGTATTTAAAAAAGTTAATGTAACTAGTGGAGGAGAAAAAGCTAGATTAATGTTTTCAAGAATGATGTTACTTGAAAGTAACTTTATTATTTTAGATCAACCTCTTGATCACTTAGATAGCGAAAGCATTGACAGTGTTATCGAAGGAGTTAAATCTTACAAGGGTGGAGCTATCTTCACAACATACAATAGAGCTTTTGTTAACGAGTGTGCCGATGTTATTTTAGAGTTACAAGAACCAGGCAAAAGTTTCTTATTTAGAGGAACATTGCAAGAATACGAAGAAGCTATGGAATACTAATAAAAAATCTAATCCCACTAGGATTAGATTTTTTGTTTTAATTTTTGAATTAAAGTAATTCGTTTTCGGCTTTAATGTGGTGGTCTTTAGTAAATTTAATTTGTCTTGCCTTAAGTACAAAACTAAGTACAGTAGCCGCAATAACAAACACACCCACAATAACAGCATAGAATAAATAAGCACTTTGGAAATTAATTTTGTTAAAAATAACTGTAATAATAACTGTGAAAATAAGTCCCATTAATTGGAAAATAATCATAGTTAAAGCCGCAAAAAATGCATATTTATCGCTTGGTACTGTTCTATATGAATAATCAAAATAAACAGGTAAAAACATACTAAATACAAAGTATTGGATAAATGTAACAATTAAAAATACACTTAACATCACTGCTTTATTTTTGTGCGCTCATGTTATTACCGCTTGATCAAAAATCGCTTTATTATAATCTACACCTTTATCAGACTCTATTTTTCCAAATAAACCTACGTTTGTGCCTAATCCGCCAAAAGCAAAAACAAAGAAAATAGCTAAAGCAATTGTTATTAAAGCATAAATAACTGATGTACTAATTAAAATTTTCTTACCTAATAAGAATATCGCTAAACTTCCAAAACATAAAGCTGCACCAATTACAATTAAATAAATTGAAACTCAAAACTCAACATCAGGTGAGTTTTTGATTTCTAAAAATAGATTAATCATAAATTGTGTGTTTGTTCCAAAACGTGGGACAAAAGTAATAGATGAAAATATAGCTAATAAAACCAAAATTGATAAAGTATAAATAATGGTTTTTGAGTGTTTTTTAATTTGTGGTTTAGATGAAATTTCAACATTATGTTTATAAACAATTAAAGTTGAGTATAAAAACTGGCTAATTATGTAAAAAATACCTAAAATGACACAAATTCATGGGAATGGAACTAAACTTACAAGCCCTAAACTAACAAGAGCAGCTACTAAATAACTTATACTTGTAGCGAAGTTATTAATTCTGTTGTAAATGTTAATATTTTCTTCTTTTTCTGAAATTCTATAAACAATGTTTTTAAGAGCTAAAAATCTAGCTGAATTAAAAATGTTTCAAATAATAATAGCAATATATATAACTATAATAAGGGGAGTAATGGCTCTATCCTTATAATCAATTCCTTCAGTGCTAAAAGCTACAACTGCTACAAAAAATATTAAAATCGCGCTGACGTATTCACTCACAACAATAATAGATTTATTATTTATTTTTTTAATAATTATTGGAGCAACACCAAAAGCTATCAATGTAGGTAAATATCTAGCCGCCTGAACTAATACAGTAAGCCAAACACTACCAGTTGTTTTTAAAGTAAATAATGTAGAAGTTACATTAAAACTCTCAATCGCTGTTTGAGAAATAACCATTGCAACTGCGAATATAATCATATTTCACAAAATTGGTTTTGACTCTTTGAGCGCAAGTAATTTTTTCAAAATCACCCCTTTCTATAGGTTAATTATATTATATAAAAAGTAAATTTCGTAAATATTTCCATATTTCTTTTTATGTTGTTCTTTTTGTGTTATGATTTTCTATATTGGAGGAATGATGATTAAAAAATACGATTATGAAGGTACAACACTAGAAACACTTGAAATGCCTAACGGTTTTGATAAAACCATTTTCTTAATCCACGGTATTACAGCTGATTTTGATAACTTAAAAGATATTACACAAAAATTTAAAGATTCTTTTAATATATATTCAATTAACCTTCCAGCACATGGAAAAAGTGGTATGTCACCGCAACTTATGCATATCAAACAATTTGCTGATATTATCGTTAAATACATACAAGATAAACAGCTTACAAATATATATTTAATAGGTCACTCAATGGGTGGGGTGTTGGCGATGTTAATTAGTCAAAGAATTTATGACAGACTTAATAGAATATTATTAATTTCGCCAGCTAACTTAACAACTTTAGATATAAAAGATAAATTAGAATATGCTTTTTCTAATTCAACATTAATGTCAAAAATAACATTTATTAAATATTCATATCACAAACCATTTAAAGCTTTATTGAATAAAGAATTTAGAGCGAATTCAGCTAAATGAGCAGAAGAACACAAACAATTCTTTCCACAGTACAAAGAATTAGGAAAAGAGTTAATGGACGAATCCCTTTTAAAAGAAGAAGGTCGTTTAATTAAAAAATTTGATAAACCTCTTGGACTTTTATGTGGTAAAAGCGATAACATTATTAACCAGAAAAAAATTTACAGTTATTTCGAAACAGTAAAACCAAACACAGATATCTTAAAAGTTCCTAAATGTGGACATAATCCTTGACGCGAAAATAAAGAACAAACACTTGAAGCTATCGAAAGTTTTTTTAACAACTATGAAAAATAAAAAAAATCGTTTTTTTCTAACAAACGAAGAAATTCAACAAGACATTGATAAGATGAGAGCGCTTGAAAAAAGTGGTCAAATTCAACAAAAAATTATTCCTGATTATTGATGTAAAGGAGAAAACACTACCCTAAATAAAAAATTATTAGTTTTATTCGCGTTTTTAGGGTTTTTAGGATTAGATCGTATCTATTTAAAAAAATATGTTTCATCTGGGGTAAAAATATTTTTTACTCTTGTTGTCCCTATTATTTTTTCAGTTCTTTTGTACTGAGTATCCCAAAAAAATAATTTTTCTGGCGTTAACTCAAAAGAAACTGAATTAAGTTTTTTCTACTTAAAAGTTAACGTAATAATTTTTGCATCAATTTTTTATTTGGTGTTTATAGGTTTTTATGTGACAGACATAGTTATAGCGATCATTAAACCTAGAGATAACGAGTTTAGGTGTGTAATTTAATATGGAAAATGTAACATTAAAACAAAAAATTAAATCATTGGGTTGAAAAAAAATCGCGGCTTTAGTTATTTTGGCTTGTCTGGATTTATTTATTATTGCTCTTCCTTATTATATGAAAAGTGCAATCCCCAATTTTTATCAAAAAATGCATGTGGAAGAATCAGTTTTATTAAACGCAACAGCAATTATAGGTTGGGTTACTCTTTTAACTCAAATACCTGGTGGTTGATTAGCTGATAAATATTCAAACAAAAAATTATTATTAATCGGTGTGGCTTTAACTTTTATAGCTTCATTATGATTTGCTGCCTTAATTATAAGTGGTCACAATTATCAAGCAGAACAAAAATATTTACTTAACTACCAATATTATGCTATTTTCTTTATATGAGGAATAAGCACTACTCCATTTTTCTGAAGTCCTCTTTGAAAATTGGTTTCTCAACAAACTACAAAAGAAGAACAAGGGTTAGCTTATGGTATTCAAGGGGCTTTTGTTGGTCTTATTGGTTTTGTTTTTACAGGTATTATTGGTTTTGTGGTTTTAACATTGCTAGATACTTTTAAAGATAATGTTGTTGTATCAAGTTGAATTACAGGTTCATATATGCTATTGTTTAGTTTCAGCATGTTCATTTTATGATTTGCGTTGTTGTTTTTTGTAAAAGAAAACAAAAGTGACGTTAAGTCAGGAACATCACTAAAAAGTCTTGCTCAAGTTTTAAGTGACTGAAAAATATGAGCTTTAGCTATATTTTTACTTGGAATGTATACTTTTCAAAGTACATTTTCTTATTATTTAAATCAATTACTAGCGGCAACTGTCGCAGAAGCATTATTGATTCCTGCGTCTGTGTTAACTATAATGTTTGCTTTTAGAGTATATGGATTAAGACTACTTGTAGGTGGTTTAATATCTAAAGTTTCAGATAGATTTAAATCATTTATTTTATTATTAATCATTGCTAGCGGAGTGGGTATCATTTTAGTTTTAGTTTTCATGTTTATGCCCGGAATAGTTCAGGCAGGAAATGCAACTTTAGAAAATCCTTTTAATGCTATAGAGTATTATGGATTAGGAAAAGATGCTTCTACACAACGTAAAATTCTATTTTTCTTTTTATTTGTATTAATGAACATAATATTTTTTATGATTATTACTTGTTCTTGAATAATGGTAACACTAAGATACGCTCAACAAGGTGAAATCTATACACCAAAAAATTCATACGGAACTGTAACTGCTGTTTTTTCTTTAATAGGTTTTAGTTCTGATGCGTGATTAAGTCAAATCGGTTCTGTTGTAACAGAATCATATAAAGTTCCTACTTATCACTATATAACAAAGGAAAAAGATTACGGTATCGAAATGGTAACTGATCCATTTGCATATCAAATAATGATCATTATCGGCTGCGCTATAGCTTTAATCGGAATTTTAGCTGCCCTTGCTGTGTACATTTCAAATGTTAGATTTAACAAGAAATATAATATTCAATTCAGTCGTTGAAGAGAGGTTCAAAATGCGTAATCAACTATTTTTAGCGCACAGAGGTTATTGTGGAGTTTCTCCAGAAAATACAGAATTGGCTTTTGATTTAGCTCATCAATTTGGTTTTGATGGTGTTGAATTGGACATTCACTTAACAAAAGATAATCAATTGGTAATTATTCATGACGAAACCACAAAAAGAACTGCAGAAACTAATTTGAAAATTCAAGATTCAACACTTGCTCAATTACGAGAATTAAATTATGCTAAATGTTATAATTCAAGAATTCCTTCACAAAAAATCATGACATTAGAAGAATTTCTAGATAAATATATTAATGTTTTCAAAATGATTAATATAGAAATTAAGACAGACGATATTCATTATCAAGGAATTGAAGAACTTATTCATAAATTAATCCAATCTAAATATAAAAACCATATGAATAAATTAGTTTTTTCATCTTTTAACTTTAAAAGCTTACAAATTATGTATGAATTAGACAATAAATATATTCTAGGATTCTTATACTGAAGACAAAAAGATTTTAATTTGGTTTCAAAAGAAGAAATTTTAAAAATTTGTCAGTTTTTACACCCATCCAAAAAACTTTATAAAAAATATAAAAAAGAATATCAAAAACTAGGACTTAAATTCAACTTATGAACCATCAAAACCAAAAAATCATATGACGAATTTAAAGACGATGAACACGTACACTCTTTAATCAGCAACTATTTATATTAATAAAAAACCACTGTTTTACAGTGGTTTTTGTGTTTTTTTACTATCAAATTTCAACCATGTCTTTTTCGTCTAAAAACATTTTATCGTCTTTGGTTATATTATAAAATTCTTGAAACTCTTTACAATTCATTAAGTGAACGTTGGCTCTTAATTCTACAGGTGCGTGTACGTCTTCTTGAAGCAATCTTTCACCTCTTTCTTGAGTATAGATTCCTCTTCAAATGATTGCTCATTGTTTAAAGAAATCTTCAATATTAAAGTCATTTCTTTTTTTAGCAGCTTCTAAAGCACATTTAAAACCACCAATGTCAGCAATATTTTCTGATACAGTTAAGGTTCCGTTGCATTTTCCATAATCAGTTTCTCTACCGTCAAATAAATCAATTACTGCTTTTGTTCTTTCTTCAAAACGTTTTTTGTCTTCATCACTTCATCAATTATTTAAGTTACCGTTTTCATCAAAGTTTGCACCATTATTATCAAAAGCGTGTGATATTTCATGCGCTATAACAGCCCCAATTCCACCAAAGTTAGCTGAAGAAGAATTTTTAACTGAATACATAGGATCTTGTAAAATACCAGCAGGGAAGACAATAACATTTAACGTTGGGTTAAAATATGCATTAACTACAGCAGGAGACATACTTCATAGCTTTTTATTTTTCTTTTTACCGTATTGACTTAAGTTATATTCATAAATTATGTTTCAAAATTCCAAAATATTTTCTAAAACATCTGAACCTTGTTCATATGTTTTGGTTTTTAATTTTGAATAATATTCCTCTATAACTTCTGGATAACCAATCATAGGTTCAATGCTATTTAGTTTTATAATTGCTTTTTCAATTGTAGGCTGACTTAAAAAATTATTTTTTTGCAATCTTTCTTTGTAAACAGAAATCATTTCAAAAACCATGTTTTCAACGTCTTTTTTAGCTTTTTCACCTAAGTACTCTTTACCATATTCTAATCCTACTACCATATTAAATGGTCCAGAAGCTTCGTTAAATGTGTATTTTTCTAAATTTTGCGCTTCTTTAACACCATTATAGAAACGAGAAAATTCACCCGAAATAACTCTTAACTCATCACTTAAGTGTGCTGAATATGTAAATAAACTTCTAATGTAAGCCATTGCTTTGAATTTTTCAAAATTTTCGTCGCTAAAAATATTGTCAAAATGATCTAAAATTCTTTTATTTTCACAAATTAAATAATCAACTTTTTCATCTATAAATTGGCTTATTATGTTTTCTACATCGAAGTTTTTAACATTGTTTTGAATGTGTTCTAAAGTGTGAACATTATAAAAATTAAGAATGTTTGCTTTTTCTTCTGCTGAATAAGCACTTTCGATTAAAAGTTTATCAAACTCAATTGCCTTTTGAATCAATACTTCTATCTCTTGAGAACTTTTGTTTGTGAATGATAATAGCTTTTTAGCCACTTCACTTCATTTATCTAAATACTTTTGTAATTTTTCTTCGTCTGAGTATATATCTTTGTTCATTAATAATGAAGGTGTTGAAAATCATAACACTTGTTTGTTTGAGTCTTTTAAGTCTGAATATACACTAATCTCAAAAGGCATAAGTGCAGAAATTTTTCTTATTTCTTTATATTTTTTGTTTAAATCAGCAAAACTTTCTAAATTATCGATTTTTTCTAAAAATTTTAATGCCGGTTTAATTGATAACTCGTTTCTTTTTTCTCAGTCGTTGCACATTTTATAGAACTTGACAAACTCTTGCAATTCAGCTGATTTGACTTGTTTGGTTCCATTTGCTCAATCTTTAGTTAATTGAATTAATATTTTTTCTAAATCTAAATCTAATTCTACAAACGCACCTATCCCTGATCTATCACTTGGGATTTTAGCGTTTTTCATTCATTCTTCGTTTATGTGTTTATAAAAATTATCTTTTAATGAATACTTTTGCATGGTTCTCCTTTTCAATAAACTTATTATATTGATTTTAATTCTTTTTTATATAATAAAAAAGATATGTCAAAGAAAAATACAAAATTTATTGATGCTCATGCACATGTTACATCTAAATATTATTCATACGATGCTATGTATCATATCTTTACACAAATGTTAGAAAATGATATCGAATTCTTAATCTTAAATGGTGGACATCGACAAGAAAATAAAGAAATTATCGAACTTAAAAAAATGTTAAAAAATACCGATAACCCTTTAAACAAAGATCTTTCAAAATTAATTCAACCTTGTATTGGTATTCATCCTGAAGATTCTCAAGGGGCTGATGATTATTTACTAATAAAAGATTTAATTAATGATGATATTGTCGGAATCGGTGAAATTGGTCTTGATTATTACTACGCTGACGCGCTTTCTAGAGAAGAACAGATAGCTAGTTTTGAAAACCAAGTTAAATTGGCTAAAGAATTGAATTTACCTGTTGTGGTTCATATTAGAGATAAGGAAAATACTTGATTAGCTTATGAAGATGCTTTTGAAATACTAAAAAAATATAAAGTAAAACATATGTTGCATACTTTCGCTGGAAACACACAGATAGCTAAAAAGTTTTTAGAAATTGATTCGTACTTTAGCTTTAGTGGTGTTATAACATTTGGTTCTTCTCAACAAACAAGAGAAGTTGTTAAAATGATTCCGCTTGAAAGAATTTTAACAGAAACTGATTCGCCTTATTTAAGGCCACATCCATTCAAAAATGAAATTAACGAACCTAATAAAGTTATGTTTACAGCTTATTACATCGCTGGAGTTCTAAATATAGGTATGGATAAATTTGTTGCTAGAGTTAATAAAAACGTAAGGGAGTTGTTTAATATTAAATAATGAAGAAAAATGTTTATGCAAAGAAAAAATTTGGACAAAATTTTTTAACCGACACAAATGTTATTAACAAAATAATACAAATTAGTGATCCTACAAACAAAAATATTTTAGAGATTGGCCCAGGAAGAGGTGCGCTTACAAAAATATTAACGCAACTAGCTAAAAAAGTTGTTTGTTTTGAAATAGATCAAGATATGGTTGATGTTCTTAATAAAGAAATAATTTCGCCAAATCTACAAATCATTCACCAAGATTTTCTAGAGGCTAATATCAACGAATATCAAAATTACTCAATTATCGCAAACATTCCTTACTATATAACTTCAGACATACTTTTTAAAATTTTTGAACACAGAAATCAATTCGATAAAGCTTACTTAATGGTCCAAAAAGAAGTTGCTTTAAGATTAGTTGCACAAGTAAATTCACATGATTATTCTAAATTAACATTAACTACTAATTATGTTTGTACACCTAAAGTTGAATTTATTGTTAAAGCTAATAGCTTTAGTCCTGCTCCTAAAGTTGATTCTGCAATTATTAGCCTAACTTTCAATAAAAATCCAATTAACTATCAACAAATGAGTGAATTTTTTAAATTATGTTTTTTAGCCAGAAGAAAAAAATTATCTTTTTCGCTTAAAACTAAATATTCTCAACAAGCAATTAACGATGCATATCAAAAACTTTCTTTAGATGATAACATCAGAATTCAACAATTATCGCTTGAAAAAGTAGTTGAATTATTTAATCTTTTAAACCTATAAAATAGACTTTTTTTAAAAATAATAAGTTTATAATATTTAATATAAATACTAAAAATAAGGAATGAAATGGATAAAAAGAATGTAATAATTTTTGGTTTAGAAAATTCAAAAGAATTGGCTAATAAAATATCAAGTTTTATTGGTATACCACTTTCTAAAGTAGAAAAAACTATTTATGCAGATGGTGAAGTGATGATGACATCTCAAGAAACAGTTAGAGGTAGAGATGTTTTTATAATAGCAAATACATCTAGACCTGTTAATGATAACTTGATGGAGCTGTTACTTTTTATAGATTCACTTAAAAGAGCCAGCGCAAACTCAATAACTGTATGTTTAAGTTATTATGGATACGCAAGACAAGATCGTAAAGCAAGCGGAAGACAACCTATAGGAGCTAAATTAGTGGCTAATTTACTTCAAGTAGCAGGAGCTACAAAATTAATTTGTGTTGATTTACACAACCCTTCTATTCAAGGTTTTTTTGATATCCCTGTAGATGATTTAAGAGCTCAATACACCTTAGCTAAAGCTATAAAAGAATTAAATATGCCTTTTACAGTTGTTTCACCAGATCATGGTGGAACTGTCAGAGCTAGAAAATTAGCTGAATTAATCGCAGACACAGTAAAAATATCTATTATTGATAAAAGAAGAACAGGTGTTAATCAAACAGAAGTAATGGGATTAATTGGAGAAATTAAAGAGCAAAACGCAGTTATTGTAGACGATATTATTGATACAGGTGGAACAATTCTTAAAGCTGTTGATACATTACATAAAAACGGAGCTAAAAAAATTGTTATTGCTGCTAGCCACGGTTTATTTACTAAAGGATTTGAGCAATTTCAAAATAACCCAAATGTTCACAAAGTAATTATTACTGATTCAGTAGATAATCAGGAATTAGCTAAAAAATACGACAAATTAAAAATCGTTAGCTTGGATGATTTTTTAGGAGGAGTAATTTTGGCTTCATTAAACAATCAAAGTATTTCTGATTTATATAAAAAATTCAAAAAATCATTAAATGAATAACAAAGAATTTACCAAAAACCTTTGCATAAAGAACAATTGGGATTTTCAAGCTTTAGAAAAATACTTTAATTTAGTTAGCGAGCATAATAAATTTATTAATTTAACTGGTTTTAAAGATGATCGTTTGTGAGGTGAAGGTATATTAGAATCACTTATTTTTATGTCACAAATAACTAAAGATTTTGAATCTGCTAGTATTTTAGATATAGGTGCTGGAGCTGGGTTTCCTTCAATTCCTTATGCTATAGTTAATAAAAATTTTAAATTTACTATTTATGAACCAATTCAAAAAAGAGTTAATTTTTTGAATTTAGTAATAGATGAATTAAACTTAAATGATCGTGTATTTGTTTATTGCACCAGAAGCGAAGATGTTCAACAAAAAAATATTTTTGATATTGTCACAGCAAGAACAGTAGCTAGCGTTAGAGCCTTATTAATGAGCTCATTTCATTTGGTTAAAGTTAATGGTTTTATGAGATTAATAAAATCTAAAAATTATCAAGATGAAATAAACGAAGCTACAGATATAATTTCTAAGCTAAAAACAGAAATTAAAACTACTCCAATGCCAAATTATAATTTCGAAAAAGAAAGTTATATTGTTGAATTTAAAAAATTAAGATCTACACCTAAAGAATTTCCATATAAATGAAAAGATATTAAAAAATAAAGTTGGTAACAACTTTATTTTTTCATTAACTTTATCTCGTCCATAATATTAGTTAACTCGTCAGCAATATTAACTTCAAAGGCGCTGTGAGCTGCTATAACAAAGCGTAAATCGATATTTGGCTTCATTTTCTTAAGATCTCATGCTGCGCTCGGTAAACAAACATTATCAAATCTTCCGTGCACAACTCAAGTAGGTATATCTTTAATTGCATCAATTTTTTCTAATATTCAATTATCTGTTTCAAAAAAACAATTGTGATAGAAATAATAAGCTTCTAATAAGGCCATTTGGTAAATATCTTTATTACTTTCTTTTGTAAGTCTGGTTCTCATGTATGAAGCTGCTTTTTCAATTGAAGTAAAGTGTCTTGCAGCCGCGATTCTGTCTTTATTTGAACCATTAACAAGTGCTTTATAATATTTTTCGATATTTGAAGAACCTTTAATAGGATCGATATAATCAGAGTATTTATCATAAAGTTCTGGGTAAATTTCACCAACAGGACCTTCATATAGATAATTTATATCTTTAGGACGGCATAAGAAAATACCTCTTAATACTAATTTAGAAACGTTTTCTGGGTAAGTTATCGCATAAACTAAACTTAATGTTGAACCTCAACTACCCCCAAATAAAATAACTTTTCCTAAGTTGAATGTTTTTCTAATTGTTTCAATATCTTCAACTAACTCTCAAGTGTTGTTTTCTCATAATTCAGCATAAGGGGTGCTTTTACCACAACCTCTTTGATCAAATCTTATTATTTTATAGTACTCTGGGTCAAAAAAACTTCTTGATGCTTCGCTAGAACCAGCACCTGGACCACCATGCACAAAGATAACAGGTATTCCATTAGGGTTACCGCTAACTTCAACATAAATTTTATGAGGATGAGTAACTTCAATAAATCTCTCTTCTATTATTTTATGATTTTTATATTTTTTCATAAACATCCTTATTGGTATCATTTATTATTTTAATAATTGAATTTTTAACAATATCTTCAGCTTCATAAACTAATGCGTGACCTGCATTAGGAATGCAAACAATAGGTATATCAAAGTAATTTTGTTGTATATTTTCTAAAGAATCTAAAGTTACGTAATTGTCGTTTAAACCTGTAATTATGGTATATCTGTTTTGGTTAAAAAATTCTCTTATATATGAATGAAGATAAAACTCATTTAAAATTTCTTCATTTACCATTTTTGCAAAGTATTTACGTCTTAAAGGTTGTCTGTTCAAAATATTAGACGCTATTTTTTCTAAATTATTTTGACTCGCTTGTGGTATTTTGTAAAAAAGGTTAATATAAGATTCTTTAGCTTCTTCTAAATTATTTGGCAGTAGTCATTTTTTTAAATTTTCGTAATTTAAAAATGAATCGACTAATAAAAAATTAAATGGCGAAAGCAAAATAGCATGTTTAACTTTAAGTGAATTTTTTAGACAATATAACGCGCTAGCACTTCCTAAAGAATGACTAACAAGATAAATTTGCTTTTCATCCTTAAGAACAGTGTCTACAAATGATAATGCAACATGTTGAAAATCTTCAATTTTTATGTCAGATTTATGTGAAATACTTTTAGAACAACCTGGAAAATCTATCGCCGCACTTCTATATTCTTTAGCGTTAAATAATCTTGTAAAAGTTCTTAATGAATCATCAAAACCATGAAGAAATAAAACTAGTGGTCTGTTATCAAATTGATCTTCGTAAATATAATTTATTTCGAAATCACCAATTTTCAATTGATTCATTAACCAAAAACCAATTCTAATATTTCTCTTTTTTCAATTCCACCAAAATATTCTTCTAGTTCGAATCTTTCAAGTATTTTTGTAAATTCTTCTTTATTATACTCGCAACCAATAAGCGCCTTTTCAACATCACTAACGTCTTTTTTACTTAAAAAATCACCTTCAAAAACTATATTATCAATTATGTTATGCTCAACATTTATCTTTACGCTTAAAATTCCGCCATTAAATTTAGCTGTACTTTGAGCTGAAAAATCGGCTTTTTTATTATATATTCATTCATTACTTTTTCTTAGTTCAATAAGCTCTTTTAATTTTGATTGGTACTTATCTAAAGGTAACTCTTCATATGTTGCTTTATTATTTTCAACAAAAAATTTAATTAATTTATCTATAAATTCATTAACATCCATAGAATAGTCTAATTCTTTAGCTATATTAGTAACTCTTTGTCTTACTGATTGGATATTTTTGCTTTGGAACTTCAATTTAGAAGGATTTAATGCATTTGACAATTTAGTTAAATCAACATCAAAAAGCAATGTTCCGTGACTGACAATTCTGTTTTTATAAATAAATTGTGCGTTACCACTTATTTTAGCTCCGTTACATAAAAGGTCATTTCTACCATGAAATTCCGCTTTTAACCCAAGTGAGTTTAAAAATTCGATAATTGGGTTTAAAAATCTTTTATATCCACTTTTTTTATTGTAATCAGTTATAAAACTAAAATTAACATTACCTAAATCATGGTAAACTGCCCCACCACCACTTACTCTTCTGGCTAATTCAATGTTGTTTTGGTCAATATAATCTTTTTTAATTTCTTCGTAAGCGTTTTGGTTTTTACCGATGATAACAGCGTTATTATGTTGATAAATATATAAAATATCACCCTTCATATCAGGGTCGCTAACTAAACATTCTTCAATACTTAAAGTTACATAAGGAGATGTATTTTCACATTTAAAAATTTTCATATTGTAATTATAAAGATTATTTTTAAATAATGATAAAATTCCCGCAATTTACTATAATTTTAACTATAAAGAGGAAATATGTACACACAAACAATCGATAAAAATCAACTTTCAGACAAGAATATGTTTGAAGACCAAAACAGAATTTATTACCTTAAATCAAAAAATAAAGAGATCGGCAACAAATGAAAAATTTATATTAGTGCAAATTTAGATAATGCCCCATATATTATTAAAAGAGTGTTTGACTACATCAAAAACAAAGAGTATGATTTTAGTTTTTTTAAAAATCCGGATATTTTTAAAAAAACAATAACTGATGATTCTCCTAAAAAAAGAAATGGAGAATTAATAACAATTTACACTAACGAGCAGCAAAATACAATTAATGTGTTGTCAGATTTATACAAAATTTTACAAGGCTATGAAGGTATAAAAATAGATGATGTTCATGATTATCAAGATTCGCAAGTGATTTTTTATGAATATGCTAATCTAGGTAAAAGTTTTGATCTTTTTCCTAAAAATCCACGGATAATTTACAAAGATAAAATAAATAATGAATACGAAATTACAAAAGTTATTTCAGAAAATATCAGCACTTGTGTTTACGAAGCTAAAAAAGATGATGTAACATACATTTTAAAAAAAGCTAAAAAATTCACTTACGACTACACAGGTTATCTAGCTAGTGATTCACTCTTAAGAGGGATGAATAATTACACTCAAAACAGAAAAAAAGAACACTATCCACAATTTATTGATAATTTTTGATGAGATGATGATTATTATACAGTTTGACAAAAAATGAGTGGTTATAACTTAAAGGACTATATTTA
Organism: Mycoplasmopsis ciconiae; assembly: GCF_036350065.1. NCBI lineage: Bacteria > Bacillati > Mycoplasmatota > Mycoplasmoidales > Metamycoplasmataceae > Mycoplasmopsis > Mycoplasmopsis ciconiae. The sequence goes on from NZ_JAZDWZ010000004.1 coordinate 27,456, forward strand.
TGATGAATCAGGAAATATAGATCAGCAAAAACTTTATCAAATTGTGATGAAGTTAATCGATTTTTACGATTATAACAACACCAATTTTTCATTAAATGACCATAGTATAGATAACTTTTTATTCAATGATAAAAACAACATTATTTATTTTACTAAATTAGAAACTTGTTACACTTCAACAATGCCAGAATACATTTATTTTGAAAAAAATCCACTTAAAACAAAACCTAATTCAACATTTTTAACAATTAACAACAAAAAAGATAAAATCTGATTTCACGATGATCAAGAAAAAGTTAAATTTGGTTTATTAATAATTGATTTAATTTCTGGTATTTCTAAAACCTTGGACTACAACAAAAATATTTATTTAGTTTTAGAACAATTTAAAAATTATATTCTTGATAATGATTTAAATTATGGTTACTATGAAGTGGCAAACGATTTAACAACTGTTCAGAAAAATAGTTATTATCAATTAAGACAAAAAATAAACAAATATTTAACTAAATCACCAACCAAAGAACCAACACCAAAAATTAATTATTTACCTGTTTTACAGTCTTTTTTATCAAAAATAAATGAAGATAAAAATGATTATTCTTTATATAATTTATATCTTTGTTTAACAAAGAAAAAGACATTATTTGGGCCTAAAATAATAGTATCTAACGACAAACCAACAAATATTGATAAATTAATTATTAATAAAAATCAAGTTAATTTAATATTTGGAAATAACTTAAATAAGTTATTCAGCATCGTTTTTGACAAAACCTCTTCAATAAGTGATATAAATGAAGAAATTAAAAAAATATTACAAAATAATAGAGTAATTTACCAAGGTCAATATTTTTTAAAAGATAATAATGATAAATACGAAAATAGCTTATACAACGGTAGTGCTGGTTTAGTATTAATTCTCTTATACTTAAAATTAAAATTTTCTCTAAAAGAATATGACCAAGTAATTATCAATATCTCAAAAGCATTAATTAAATCTCAAAATACTAACTTGTCTTTTAAAAATGGAAGAATAGGAATACTTTTTGTTTTATTTATGGTTAATCAACACTTACAATTATTTACCAAATCTGATTTTATTAACTTTATTAATCAATTTAAATATTTTGTAAGCCCTGAAGAAGTACTTAATGACGAAGAAGGTAACATTTGAGAGGATAATTTATCAGTGATAACACTCAAAGACCTTTTAAGTAAAATTTAAAAACACAGCTTAGTGCTGTGTTTTTTTGGTTAATCTTTAAAGTATTTATTAAAAATTTCTGGTTTGGATTTTTTAAGATAATATAAAGCAACTTTACGATTAGTTAAAACTTCAACTATTTTACCAAGTGAAATATTAGCTTGATTTCTTTCATTTAAAGGTATAAAACTTAAAAGCATTCTATATTCGGCTTCAATCTCTGGATTTGTAACCTCAATTTTCAATTTCCGCGGAATAAAAATATTTAAGAATAATTCTTTAAAACTTTGTTCTCTTTGAGCTTTTATTTTTGGTAATTCTTCTAAATAAATTTTTTGGACAGCTTCTTCTTCAACAGGTGCTCCAATATTTTTAAAATATTGTCTAATTTGTTCTTTTAAAGCTTCGTATTCACCTAACATTAACTCTTCAGGAACGCTGGGTAATTCCATATTTTTGACAAAATATTTAATTATTAAATTTTTGTATTCTGCTAATTCCCTAAAAAATAATTGTTCTGTGACCACTTTAATAATATATTTTTTAGCATCTTCAACATTTTTAATGCTATCGATGTTTATATATTTAACAGTTTCATCATTAATAGGCATTAATTTAGTTGTTTTTACTTTTTGAATTGTGTAGTGTTTTTGATCAACTATTTTAAAATCGCCAGCTTTCATACCTTTAACAACTTCATAAAGATCAGATTGAGGATTCATTTCAATATTTAGTGTTTTTTCAACCTTTTTATTTTCGTCAAAAACATTTAAAGTTACTATATCACCATCAATAATTGGATCTGTAGAATCAATTTTAAAATTATATTCACTCATAAAAGATTCAATAAAAGGTTTCACGTTCGGATCATCTTCTAAATCATCTCTAAATGGAATGTCTAATTTTACATCGACATTAAATCTATCTAAATCATCAATATAATGAAATTTTAATAAAGCACTACATTCCTCAAGATTTACTTTTACATCTGTAACAAGCGGACTAAAGTAACATCTACTAAAATCACTAGAAAACTTTTTAAAATTTTCGGCTACTTTAGATCTAACAAATAAATCCGCAGCATGATTTAAAATATCTTTTTGATCTCATTTTTTATCTGTGGCGTTTGCCTTTAAATCGTCTAAGGCTTGTTTTTGAAATTTCATTCACTCATCTGTGTTTGAAACTACTTTTAAATCATAAAATTTATTGTCTTGATTCATTGAATCCTCCTAATACAGTGTTAAATTCGCTTTTTTGTGTACTATCGATCATTCTATATAAGACACTAACAAAAAAGAAAAAAGGTTCATTAACACTTATGCTCTCACCTGATAAATCCATAATACTATAAATACCACCGCTAAAAATTAAAGTTTTTACAAATAATTTTTCAATTATTTGTCTTGAAATATTAGGATTATTATTCATGTATGCTACATGTTGTTTAAAATACTTTAACAAATCTACAACATCTAAAGTTAAATAATTTTCTATTTTAGAGTTTGATATTTTAAAAAGAGTATTTATGTTAATCGCTTCATAGTGGCTTAAAATATTTAAATAATCCACTTTTATGCCTGTTTTCAAGGTATTTTGGTTTAAAGTTGTTATAAAAGCATATACTAAATAACCATATAAAATTAAACCAATACCTAAACTTACACTCGATGTTATTATCATCTCTTTTGAGTTAGAAAATAACGATAAAATAAATGAAGTTATCCCAAAAACTAGGTTAATAGAAAATAAAAAAATAAAATGTTTAATGAAGTATTTATAAATTATTCGAGACATTTTTGTTGTTAATTTAATTGAGAATAACTCAAAATTACGAATTATACCTTTTTGAAATTTTAATATTCACTTTACATTAATATAAAAAATGAATATTTCAAAAATTAACAAACAAGCAAAAAAGATTATTACAAAATTATTAATCATTTGAGTTTGTCATTAACTTTTCTAATGTTTTACCGATTGCGTCTGTGTTATGATCGCCAATTATTTCATCAGCTACATCTTTTGCCTCTTGGGTTGAATTACCCATTGCATAACCTCTTAAAGCTTCTTCAATCATGTGTACATCATTACCGCTATCACCAAAAGCTATTAAATCATCTTTAGTTTTGTTGAGCGATTTTAATAAATATTCTAATCCATTAAATTTTGTTGCACCCTTAGGATTTATATCTGTATAAACCCCATTTGTTAAAAATACTGAGTGCGTATCTTTTATGTTCTCTCTTACTATATCAGTGATTTTAGCGGCGATATCAATAGGATTTCTTAGTGCAATTTGTGTTATTTTCACACCTGGTGTGTAAACAATTTTTTCAATTTCTTCTAAAGTATATTTATTCAAAATGTTCATATCCATAACTTTTGAAGCTGTTAATCAATCAGGTAACTCACCATTTGATTTGTGAGGTAAAAAAGTACCGTTATATTTTGCTGTATCAACAGTTAAAACTAAATCATGTTTTAAAGCTAAATCTTTCATTAACTCAAAAACTTTTGGATTAACTGTCCCTAGTAATGTTTCTTTTTTGTTTTTAATGTCATATATTAATGCACCATTAGAACAAATAACATAATCAAAGTCATCAAAAATTCCTTCTTTAATTAAAGGTAAAACTTTTTGTAAACCTCTTCCGGTCGCTATAACATTTGTTGTATTAAATTCTTCTTTTGCTTTTTTAAGCATTTTTTGTGTGAAAGGATGAATTAAATTTTGTTGAGTTAACAATGTTCCATCTAAATCTGAAGCTATAACTTTATTTTTTAGATTCATAGTTATTTTTTACGTTTCATTGTTGGGAACAATAAAACATCTCTAATAGAACTTTTTTCAGTTAATAACATTGTTAATCTATCAATACCAATTCCACATCCACCCGCAGGAGGCATACCATATTCAAGCGCTTCCACAAAATCATAATCAATGTCACTAGCTTCGTCATTACCAGCATTTTTTTCTTCCAATTGTTTTTCAAAACGCTCTAACTGATCAATAGGATCGTTAAGCTCAGTATACATATTAGCGTATTCTTTAGTGTTAATAAATAATTCGGCACGCTCAACAAATCTAGGATCTGAACCTTTTGCTGCCAATGGTGAAATTTCAATTGGGTGCCCGTATACAAATGTTGGTTGAATTAGTGTGTGTTCAATTAATTCTTCAAATAATTCATTGACAATATGACCTAATGTAAAGTATTTTTCTACTTTAACATGGTGTTTTTTAGCAACTTCAATAGCTTCTTCTAAAGAAATCTCTCTAAAGTTAACTCCTGTAGCTTCACTTACTGAGTCTACCATATCTAAACGTTTAAAAGGTTGTGTTAAATTGATTTCAACCCCGTTATTTATAACTGTTTCTTTATTTAAGTTTTTAGCTAAACGTTTAAATAACTCTTCGGTACGATTCATCATACCTTCTAAATTTGAATAAGCTTCATAAAATTCGATAGAGGTAAATTCAGGGTTATGTGTTGTGTCAATCCCTTCATTTCTAAAAATTCTTCCTATTTCATAAACTCTATCAATACCACCAACTAATAATTTTTTAAGCGGTATTTCAGTAGCTATTCTTAAAACAAATTCTTGGTCTAGTGCATTATGATGTGTTTTAAAAGGTCTGGCACTAGCACCTGATAAATAATCATGTAAGAAAGGAGTTTCTGCCTCAAAATATCCTAAATCATCAAAATATCTTCTGATTTGTGAAATGATTTTAACCCTTGTTCAAAATACATTTCTACTGTCTTCATTCATGATTAAATCAACATATCTGTGACGATATTTTTCTTCAACATCAACTAATCCGTGGAATTTATCTGGAAGTGGTTTAAGTGATTTACTTAACATTTTTATATCATTTGCTCTAACACAAATTTCGTTTGTGTGTGTTTTCATAACAACACCGCTTGCATAAATAATGTCTCCTAAGTCAAACTGTTCAACCATTTTAGCAAGTTCTGGATGTTCTTTTTTATTAAAGTAAATTTGAATACGACTATGAAAATCTTGTATTAAAATAAATGGACCTCTCATAGTCATAATTCTTCCGGAAATAGCAACATTGGCATTTTTTTCTTCTAATTCTTCTTTAGAAAAACTTGAATATTCATTTTTAATATCATCGCTGTATGAAATATTATTTAAGCCATAAGCTAGTTTATAAGCGTCAATTTTATTATCTTCGTAAAATTGCAGCTTATTGCGTCTAATTTGTTCTTGTTCACTATATTTTTTACTCATTTTTACTCCTGTTATTAAATTATATAATTTAATACAAAAAATAAAATTAGATTAACACCTCTTTTAAGGTTGTTAAAATTTATTTTAACTTCGCATTTATTTATTGTTTTAATATTTAAAAAAGACACTTTTAGTCAAAAGTGTCTTTTTAATTTAAATTTCTATATATTTAGGATGAACTCTTTTTTGGTTAACTTCAATTTTACTGATGTTTCCTTCGTTAACATAAATAATTCTATCGGCCATCGGTTTAATTACTGGGTTGTGGCTAACCATAACGATTGTTGTGTTGTTTTTTTGGTTAATATTATATAAACTTTCTAAAACTATTTTTGTGGTGTTTTCATCTAAAGCACCTGTTGGTTCATCAGCGAAAATAATATCCGCATTTTTTGCTAGCGCACGTAAAATTGAAATACGTTGTTGCTGCCCTCCGGACATTTGGGCAGGAAATTTATCTTTAATATTTTCGATTTCGTATTCTCTAAAAAGTTCATTTATATCAATTTTTTTAGATTTGTCTTTTTGTAAATAACTACCTGTTTCGACATTATCATATCCGCTTAAGTGTTGTAAAAGGTTATAACTTTGGAAGATAAAAGAAACGTATTTTCTTCTAAATTTAGTTAATTGATCATCACTTAAATACGGCAAGTTATGATCAAAAACCACAACTTGTCCTTTACTTGGTCTATCCAGTCCGCTAATTAAATTTAATAAAATACTTTTTCCGCTTCCTGATTTACCAAAAATAATGATTATTTCACCTCTTTTAATTGATAAATTAACGTTTTTAAGAACTTTAGTTACTTTATTACCGCTTAAATAATATTTTGAAACATCTATAACATCAACTATATTTGACTCGGTATTTTTTAAAGAATAATTTTGGTCTTTTTTTCTTTTAGTATTAGTAGCTTTTTTAAGTTTACGTACAATGCTGTTTTTGTAAGTAGCTTCGTATGAGTGTTCATCGTTTTCAATATAGTCAAAAACATTTCTTGAAGTTATAATTTTAAAATTGTTTTTGTTTGCAACTTTATCGTCACTACTCTTTTTTACTAATTCTTCTAATTGATTTTTCTTCATTATTTACCTTTCAATAGGTCGATAGCTTTGATTTTATTGATATGTCATCATGAGTAAGCACTTGTTATAGCGAATACTAAAAATACTATAATAAAGGTTAATCCGACATTTAATGCAGTTAATGAAATAGGCAATGCTATACTTGCGATCGCAATAAGCAAGGCACTAAAGGCATTTATTATTAATAACGTGAATGGTATAGCTAAGAATATACTTATCAATATAAAAGGTAAGAATATTGAGAAGAATATCTTAACTTTCTCTTTTTGGGTATATCCTAAAATTGTTAAAATAGCAATATTTTTTTCGTTTTCAGCAACAATAATATTAGATAAAACAACCAAAATAATAACTGTAACTGATAAAGTTAAAATAACTATAGCCGTAACAATTTTTTCGACAGTTTGAGAAATTGTTTTAGTATAACCAATTTCAATGTCTCTTGAATCAATTTTATTAGCAGTTGGTATTAATAATTTATTATCATACACTTGCGCAAATTTATTAATATGAGTTTCAGGATTAGTTAAACCATTGCTATAAACATCTTCATAAGTGTTATTTGGGTTATTGCTTAAGAAGTTTTTGATTTCTTCTAAAGAAAAGCCTGAATTTACCATTGATCCGTTTTTACCAAAAATATTTTCATAAACTTCTCTTTTATCTTGCATATCAAAACTAGATACATCAAAACTACTTAAAGCTGGTCAGTATCCACTTATACTATATAAACTTGTACTTCCGGCTAATTGTTTAGCGTCAGCTGATGTACTTAAAATTCCGTTAAACACTTCATTATCTTTATAATTAAGTTTATTTAAGCCTGTAATTTCATCAGCAAATTTTTTCGCTGTTAAAAATTCAACATTAATATAAGTTGGATTTATTCCAATAACTTTAAATGTAACTTTGTGTTCTATATTTTTGTCTAATAATTTATTTCTATATCTATCAATGTTGTTTGTTATTTTTAATTCAAATTTAGAACCTACACCAATGTTAAATTTCTTTTGAGCAACAACATTAATAACAACTGGTATAAATTCATCTTTTGTTTGTTCATATTTAATATCATTAAGTTCTTTTAATCAATCTTGATTATCATTTCCAATTAACTTAACCATTTTTGAATCTGGTTTGTAACCGTAAATATTAATTATTTCATCTTTTTTGTTAGCTCCACTTATGTAAGTATAAACTTCATCAAATTCTTTGTTGAAGTAAATACCACCAAAACTAATAAAGAATTCACTAAAGTCGCCTCTATCGTGCATTTTTTTGTAACCATCTAATAAGAATTTTCTGTATTCATTTCTATATTTAGATGTTGTTATTTCATTGTTTTTTCACTGTTTTAAATCGTGATCATAAGTGAAATAAATAAATTTAGATTTTGTTATTTCGACTTTATTTGGTACATAAGCAAAGAAGTTTAATCCTTCTGGTATTTTGCTAAAGTCAATTTTTGTTGGATCTTCACTTGAATAAACTACACCTTCTTGTGTTTTAGTTAATTCATAACCTACTTTATCACGAATTTGATTGATTCTTGCTTTTTGCGAATCAGGCATCGAATTATATGCAATGCTTCATGGATCAATACTTATTGGCCCGTCTATTTTAACGTTGGGGCTAAATTGACTAATAATATGTGATGTAAATTCATCTGGGTAACCATTAGCACCTTCAAAAGCATTAATAACACGTGAATTACCAGGTTTAAAGTAATCATAAAAATTACGTTTGGCTTCAACAATATTTCCTAATGGGAAATATAAAGAATTTTCTAATTCACTTGCGTTATACCTGTGAATAGCTCCACCCTCATAAGTAGGAGTTTCTAAATCATATTTAAAAATATAAGATCTGTTTTCGTATGTTTTATCAACACTTTGAGTGAAAACATTAAAAGTAGAAAGTCCAAAAATTATTGTAAAGCTTGTTAAAATAATCGAAACTGAAAAACTTACTAATTTTCAAAAACTATTGAAAAATAATGATGCAGCAAATCTGGTTTTAACATTTTTCTTGTTAAACTGTTTTTGATAAATTGTTTTAAAATTACCAATCTTAATATCTGCTTGACCACTCATTAAATCAATTGACTTATGTTTAAGAGATATTAGTGAAATTAAAACTATTAATATTGACATCCCTAAGAATGGGAATAAAACAGTTAAAAAGAAACTTAAAATAGTGAAATTAACTGTTTCGATTGGTAATGTTCAATAATCGCTTAAGGCAGTCATAGCTGGTCCGTGTAATCCAAATCCAACTAAATAACCCGAAACTCCACCAATAAGCGCTGTAAAAAAGGCGAATACGGTAAATGATAATGATATCTGCAACCTTGAGTAACCTTGCGCTAGTAAAATACCTAAAACTTTGTTTTTATTACTGATATATCTTTTTACTATAAATGTAATAGACGAAGCAATTAAAACAATTAAGATTAATAAAAGTATAGTAGTAATACTAATAACAGATTTTAATAAACCTTCTATAACAGTGATTCTAAGCGATCTTTCAGGATTTAATAAATCAAGTTCATTATACCCAAAAACCCTTTCAAATCCTCCATTATCACCAGTAGCTTGGAAAACATAATCTTTTAATGTGTTTTTAATTTCAGCTGGGGTTTCAGATTTTAACGAATCTGTTTTAAGTAATAAATACTCTTTAACATTATTACCTTGGTATGAATATCTAACTCTATCAAAACCTTGTGTATTAACATAAACTATTGCTTGATCTTGTGTATTTACTTGAACATTAGCTTCATCAACGACTGGATATAAATAATCAGCTGTGATATCTTCACCAACAATAATAAATTTAATTCCATTTACATCAATTAAATATTCTTGAGGAATATTTCTTAATAATTTTTCAATTTCATAAGGATCATTTGGAATTAAACCATCATATATTTTTTTGTGATTTTTAAATAAATATGCATAATTAACTCTCGCTACATATGAACTTGGTGAGTTAATTTTAATAAAATCATCAAAGAATTTTAAATCAGTAATTTTATTTATTACCTCAATAATAAATTTGTTTAAATCTATATCAAAAAACTTATAACCATTTGGTCTTTCGCTGGCTTTCTTTGATAAAAACTCAAGAAAATTATGATCGATTGTTAGATACTTAATATTTTCTGTATTATTACTAAACTCAATAGCGTGTGATTTACTAAATGAATTAATTCATTCATAAAATAAATTATCATCACTCTTAATTAAATTTTCATAGTTAATTGTTTTATTTACAAATAAACTCGCTATATTCGCTTTATTTTTATCACCACTATTAACTCCATTAGTATCACTAACTAATCATAAAATTAAGTCAGGCATAAAACTTAAACTAATAGGATTAAGCAATAAATCAATTTGAATAAATGAATTTATTTGTTTAGAAGGTTTTAAGTTACTTGTAACAATAGAAAATAACTCAACATTATCTTTGAATGTTTGATTATTATTTAAACTATTAATAAAATTAAATGCCACTTGTGAATAAAGACCTTTAAAATCAGAATTTAAACCAAGATTATTTAATTCATTTTCAGTGAAATAATAGTATTTATTAGAATGATTTGCTAATGCTAGCATATCAGAAATAGTTTTTTTATTATCTTCAATTCAATCTTTGAAAATTGAGTGTTTTTTAACAAAATCATTCAATTCTTTATTTGTGTATTGATTATTTTCGTCTTTTTTGAAGAAATTAATCATAGCCATAAAAGGATCGGCGATTGATCTAGTTAAATAAAAATCTGTTTGTTCGTGTAAAGGTAAATTATTTGTTCTTGAATCAAATAATTTAGCATCATTGTAAAATGAAGTTACATTTTTGTTATTAGCCAATTTTAATAAATCAATTGCAAAATTATATTTTTGTTCTCAACTTACTTCAGTTTTTAAAGCAAAAATATCACTAAAAATTGATAGCAGTGGGAAAATCTGCTCACCTAATTTATAACTACTTACATCTTTGTTTACAACAAGAGTTTTTAGCACTTTGTGAATTTGATTTCAAATACTATTAGCTTGTGTGTTTTCAAAATCTAAATAAAGATCTGCTAAATTACCTAAACTTAAGTGTTCATTTAAATTATGACCTTTGTTTGGGTCAAATTTAAAAATATCAAATAAATTAATTAACTCTTGATATCTTTGGTCAATTAATTCTTTAGTACCTTTATTTTCTTCGTTAATTTTATAAAAATTATTAAGTATTAATTTATTTTCATAATTAAACGAATCATAGTCATAATAACCTAAATTATCAATTATTTGTTTGATTTTAGAGATTTTTAAAAGTGTGTTAACTATATATGAATCTGATGCTTTATTAGTATTATCGTTTGTATTAGAATCTACTTGCGTAGATTCAGTTTCATTTTGTTGATTATTTGGTGCGCTTAGTATTGATAAAAAGTCGTAAAAATCTAATTTATCTTCATCGGGTGCAGGAAGAGAAAAGTTTAAATTTTCATTAACTTTTAAAACATAACCTTTGTCTGATAAGTTTAAAATTTTTACTAATTCATTTTTTAGTGTTCTATCGCTTCCAGAATTTGAAAATAATGCAATTAATAAATTTTTAAAAATATCATTAGAATTGAAATCAAATTTATTAGTTATTTTAGCTTCTTCTAGTTGATTAATAATAGGTTTAGTAAATTCTTTGAAATCTAAATAATTAACAAAATATTTAACACCATTTAAAATATTGTCATAAGCTTTTTCTGGTTCATTTTTATAAGCATTTAGTTGTATAAATATTTGTTTAAAACCTTCTCTTAAATTATCAGGTAGTAAGTTAAAAATTAAATTTACTATGCTGTTTTTGTTATCAACGTTTAATATTATATTTTTGTCTAATAAATCAATAATATTATTGATTGATTTTTTAAATTGATTTTGATCGATATTATCAACAATTAAAATCAATATTAAATTAGGTGCAATCGAACCTTTTTTAAATATTGGCAGTTTTTGATACTCTTTGTATTTTTCGCTAAAAGTTTTAAAATCAACACTTAAAATCAAATTACCAATTTCTTTTATTGATTGTCTTGGATTTTTACTTGAATTAACTAGTAAATCTAAGTCTATAAAACCTGGAATATCTACTCCAGCAAAATCTTTTAAGAAATCAACTAAGTTTTGCAATTGATCTCTAAGTCATTTTCTCTGTTCTGTATCATCTAAAGAAACTGTCGAATATCTTTTCTCAATATTTGAGAATAATTCAGAAATAATTAAAGGTAAATAATTACCATTTTCACTATGTGTTAAGTTATAAATAACATCATAACCAATTAAAGGTAATATAGATAAATCAATTAACCCTGAACTTAAAAGTCCGCTTAAATTGTTATCTTCGCTAGCTTTTTTACCAGCTTTCATTATTTCAGAAATACTTTCTTTTGATAAGTATCCTTTTTTGTGTAAGTCACTCTCTAATAAAATTGACTCAACAGTATTCATTAAAAGATTTAAAGTATTGTAATTGATAGCTTCATTAACAATATCTGTTGAAATTTCTCTAAAACCTAATTTTAAGCTGTGTAAGTGTGAAAAATCACGATTAACTTCTGCTCAAGCTTGTGTGTTTAACGATTTAATTTTTATCGTTCAATTATTATTTAATAAAAGCTCAAAAATCTCTTTGGAATTATAATTAGGTTTATTTAAATTAGGTATTCTTAAGTTTTCTCAGTAGCTATTTGGATCATCTACCGAACCAACGCTTTTTACTAAATAGATTTCATTATCATTACGTAAATAAAGACCATATGAATTCGGAATATTTATTTTATCTAAATTATTTTCTTCATCTTCTATATAGTCGCTTAAAAGAAGAATTTTAGCATTTTTAAATACATTAACACTATTAACAGAAGGATCCTTAATATTAACTAAACCATAACGAATATCAAGTTCTAATATTTTAGAATCGGTTGTAAAGTTAAAAGAAACTTCTTTAATAATTTCTTCTAAGATTTTTGGAGGCAATTGCTTTGTTCTAAAGAACTTATTATAATCTTCGAAATTTAAATAAAGAGGGTTTTTTGTATATTCTTGATCATAATTAAATAATCTACCAACGTTAATTTCTACACCATTAACAATATTTTCTTCATTACCAGTATCAACAAAATTAAAAACATTTCTCTTTGAAGAGTTTTGGTCAAAAGAATCAACTGTTATGCTCTTTCTATAACCTATATTTTCTGGACCAATTAATTTTTTAACTTGATCAATAATCAATTGTTTTGATATTTTTAGAGAATTAATTTTTATTTCATTGAAAACATCATCTTTTAGTCTTGAATTATTATAAATATTCAAAATTTTATCATTAGCTTCTTTTCTTTTGTCTTCGTCTTCTAAGTTAGATAATGATAAACCACTTATTTGTTCAATAGTTTGAGGCTCGTCCATTTTATAATAATCATAATCAAATGCAGGAATTTGTTTTTCTTTAGCAAAAATATTAACCTTAGTTTTTAAATCTTCCTCAATTAAAGGTGAATAAACACTGTCTTTTAATTCTTCTTTTATTTTTTGACCTTGATCATCATAAATTGTTAAATAATTCGCTGACTTAATTCTTCAAAAACTAAAATCTTTAATGTTAGCAGGGATTTCACCATTTTCTCTAATTAAATTTTCAATATAAATTTTGTAAGATCCTGTTCACTTGTCTTTGTTTTTGTCATCGTAAGTGATTTTATAGTTAAATCTTTCGTACTCTTTTTCATTTCTTTTTAAAGAAACTCAAGATTTAGGTATTTTTATAATTGTATCATCACCACTTATTTCATAAAAACCTTGAGAATCATAAATAATATCTTGATCATGTATTAAACTTAAATTTATGCTTTTTTTGATAGTTGATTTTAGTGGATTTGATTCATCTAAATCTATTATTTTTGATTGCTTAATTTTTTCTAAATTAATTAAATATTCATTACTATTATTTGTTTTATCAAAATTTAAAGCGGCTGCAAATTCGTTTAAATCTAATAGATAACCATAACCTTCAGTTAATCAAACCTTACCTTTTGAAATATCAAAAGTTGCTTCTTTAGTTTTTAAATTAATATAAACTGATGAAATTTGATCAGCGAAAGTTTTATTATCAAGAAAACTTAAATTCATTAATTCATTTAGCTTATATGAATCATCAAATGTAATTAAAGCGTCTTTGTTAAATGAATCTCTATAGTATATTTTTTTAAATTCATTATTATTGTTTTTCTCGTATAAACTGAATTTAACATTGTCACTTGTAATCATATAAGGATTATTAATGTCATCTAAAACAAATCTTAGCGCAATAGATTTGTTAGTACCGCTAGGGTTAATTGAGTAAAATTTTAAAAGTTCAGATTTTAAAATGTATTTATCTTTTAAATTTATATCATCTACATTTAAACGAGAAAGTTTAATAAAATCTTTATCTGGTTCATTATTTAAATTCAGTATTTTAGTTTCGTATATATAATCTTTGGGATCAAAATATAAAATCGGTTTATTGTAGTTTTGTGATACATTCTCAATATTTTGATCTAAATTATTTATATAGAAACCACCATTATAAGCATTACCGTTTGTCGGTAAATTTAAATCAATTGTAAAGTCTTGTAATTTTGATCTTTGAGTGTATTTTTTAAATTGTGTGCTCATTGACTTACTTACATCATACATAAGTGTAAAAACACCAGAAGTTAAAAATATCAGTAAAGTTAATCCTATTACTGAAACTTTAATTTTGCTCAATGATTTAAAGACTTCTTTAAATAATTTTCACATAATAAACCTCTTATTAAATTAATATTATTAATTTTACAAAAAAACAAAACTCATAATAATTTTGCAAAGTTATAAATTTAATTTATGATTCCGCCACTATTTTGCTGTATTTGACTATAAAACAGCTAAATAGATTATTTTATAAAATCTAATTTAAACCTTTTGTTATTAGACGTTTTAAAAAAACTTCAGATTAAAAAAGAAAAAACACCATTTTTGGTGTTTTTTAGATAATTGATTTTTTTAGATATTTTTTAATAAAAAGTAAAAGATTTTATTTTTCATTTTCGTTAATTAAAGTGTCTAAATCAAATTCAGAAGAATCTTTAGATTCTGTATTTTTTTCTGATTTAAGTTCTTCAGATTTTTCTAATTCTTCTTCGTCTTTAATCATTTTTGAGTTATCTTGTGGATAAGCTAAGTTTTTGGCAATGTAATCAATTTCTTCAGAAACAATTGTTTCTTTTTCTAAAAGTCTGTTGGTAATCAATTCTAAAAGTTCTCTATTTTCTAAAATTGTTTTCTTAGCCAATTCTAAAGCATCATTAATTATTTTTCTTACTTCTAAATCAATTTCATGACCTATTTGGTTTGAATAACTTTTGTTTGTTGCTAAGGTTCTTCCTAAGAAAGGACTTCCTTCTTCAGCTTCGTATTTTACAGGACCTAAATCACTCATTCCAAATTGTGTAACCATTCTTCTTGCAATATTTGTAGCTTTTTCTATATCGTTAGCAGCACCTGTTGAAATGTTATCATCACCATAAATAATAGCTTCAGCAGCTCTACCACCCATAAAACTTGCAATAGTTGAAAGAAGTTCTTTTTTAGTCATGTTGTATTTTTCTTCTTCAGGAATAATTAAATTATAACCACCTGCATCACCACGAGGAATAATTGTAATTTTTTGAACTTTGCTTGCTCCTGGAATTTTAATACCTACAACAGCGTGACCAGCTTCATGGTAAGCAACCATTTGCAATTCTTTTTGAGTAATTGTTCTTGTTTTTTTAGCTGGACCACTCATTACACGGTCAATAGCTTCATCAATAATTTCTAATGTAATTAAATCTTTATTTTCTCTAACTGAAAGTAATGTTGATTCATTAATAACATTTTCTAATTGTGCCCCTGAATAACCTGGTGTTCTTTTAGCTATATTTTTAAAATCTACATTTTTTTCGAATCTTTTTCCTTTTGCATGTAATTTTAAAATTGCTTCACGTTCTTTAACGTTAGGTAAGGCAACTGTTATAGTTCTATCGAATCTACCTGGTCTAACTAAAGCAGGATCTAAAACATCAGTTCTATTGGTTGCGGCAAAGAATAATAATCCATTATTACCTTGAATTCCATCCATTTCCACTAAAAGTTGGTTAAGTGTTTGTTCACGTTCATCGTGACCACCACCTATACCACTACCTCTAGTTCTTCCTATGGCATCTAACTCATCGATAAAAATAATAGCTGGGGCATTTTTTCTAGCTTCGGCTACAACTTGTCTAACTCTTTTAGCACCTAGACCTACATACATTTCAACAAAACTTGAGGCTGAAATAAAGTAGAAAGGAACATTAGCTTCACCCGCAGTCGCTTTAGCTAATAAAGTTTTTCCGGTTCCTGGAGGACCACCTAATAAAATACCATGAGGCATTCTTGCACCAGAATCTTGATATTTTTTAGGATTTTTTAAATAATCTACTATTTCTTTAATTTCTTCAATAGCTTCTACGTTTCCGGCTATATCAGAAAATTTTTTGTTTGATATTATTTTTTGAGCTGGGCTTTTATCACCTAAAATTCCGCCACCTCCGCTCATTGATTTATATTGAGCTCTTTGGAATCAGAATAAGAGTAATAAAATAAGCACTAATGGCCCAAACGCGAAGAATAATCTAGTTCAAACGCTTTGAGTTTCTATTGCTGTTCCACTAACTACACCAGAAGCAAGTGTACCATCAACTGTGTATTTAATAGCTTGATCAATTAAAATTGATTGTTCTGGAAAAAGAACTCTAAATTCAGATATATTTCCTGCAGATATATAATTTTGGTTTTGGAAAGTTCATGATATTGTATTTGTATTTATATTTGTTTGAAGATTAGAAATATAAACATTATCACTTACAGATGCTGCAGATTTTGTGATGTCTTCAGCTAATTTAGATAGACTTGAGGCAATAGGTGTGCTACCGCTAAGTCTAGTTACTAAAAAATATATTGAAAGACCAAGAAGAAATATAAATAATAACAAACTAAAATAAAGTCTTTTTGATTGATATCATCTACCTGGTTGATTATTTTCGTTTTTCATGTTTCCTTTCTATTTTTTGTAATTAAATAATAAAATTATATATTTATTTTACTAATTCACCTTTATTTTTGAAAAGGTAAATATTTTCTTTTAATAGATATTTGCTTGTTCTGTTTTTTGACAAAATAAACTTCTTGAGCATTTCTAATTTGCCTTTAGTTAAGTTAATTTGATCAAAATTTTCAGTAATAAATCTATATATTAACTTTTCTTTATTTTTCAATTTTGAAAAAGTGTCTTGAGAAAAATTTTTATTTTTTCATTTTCTATAATCCATATTTAATGGAATATTTTTTATATTTTGTAATGTTTGCATCAATTTTATATGTACTAAAAAGACTAATTTAGACTTTTTTTGGACTAAAAAAGTACTTTTTCTGATCTTATTACGTAAATATTTATCATTTTGATTAGAAACATCAACAGCGTAAGGGATATTTTTCTTTATAACTAAATTTTCTATTTCTTGTTTTGTATATTTATATAAAAAAGGTCTGTAAATATTCATATTTTTGTATATATTTTTCTTTTTAATACCTAAATAATTAATTATTCTATTGTGTTGTTTTTGGATATGATAACTTTCAATAAAATCATCTAAATGATGAGCGATTAATAATTTGGAACAATTTTGTTGTTCATATATAGATTTAAAAAAGTTATATCTTTTTTCTCTTGCTCAAGCTTGAAAATTACCAATATGTTTTTCGTTTTTATCTATAATTAAGCCATAAAAAGGAATATTATTCTTTTTACAATAATCTTTAACTATATTAAAATCATAATCTGATTCTTCTCTTACGTTGTAATTAACACAAGCTACGATAGTGGAATATTTATTTTTTAGCTTATCTAACATAAACATACTATCAGGACCGCCACTAACAGCAAAAAGAGCTTTTTGTTTTTTTAACATGTTATTTTTTTCTTAGTTGATTAAAAGAATTCATTACTGTATTAATATCATTAAAAGCAAAACTAATTGCAGCTTCTGCAGCTAAATCTAAAACAGGTTCTAAAACTTTCATTTCTTCAGTTGAAAAATTTTGTAAAACATAATCTTTTAATGGAACGACATTACTTTTTCCTATTCCAATACGAATACGTTTGTAATTAGGGTTATTTAAGCACTGTGTAACACTTTTGATACCATTATGACCCGCATCACTTCCACCAATTTTGATTGACGCTTGACCAACATTAAAATCTTTTTCATCATGTATAACTAAAACATCATCTCATGATATTTTGTAAAAATTACACAAACTTTGAATAAATTCTCCTGATTTATTCATATATGTTAGTGGTTTTGCGATTATTAAATCATCTACTTTTTCAAATTCACCATTAAACTTATTTTTAGTTAAATTAATATTTAATTTTTTAGTTATTTTATCTATTACTAAAAAACCGACATTATGTCTTGTGAATTTATATTGTTCTCCTGGGTTTCCTAAACCAACTATTAATCTCATTATTTCTCCATTTTATACTTAAATAAAAAACGAACTTTTTTTAAAAGTTCATTAATTCATTTTCTTTTTCTTTTGTAAGAACGTTGATTTTTTCAACTAATTTGTCTACTTCTTTTTGAATGATATCTAAATATCTTTTTTGTTCATCTTCTGTTAATTCATCATCATTTTTGATTTGTTTATTAACGTCTTGTCTTGCGTTTCTAACACCAACTTTAGCAGCTTCTGTGTACTTAGAAAGATTTTTAACCATTTCTCTTCTTCTATCGGTTGTTAAAGGTGGGAATGTTAATCTAATTTGATGTCCTTCATCAACAGGCATAATTCCTAAATTAGCATTAGTTAAAGCTTTTACACAATCTTTAACACTTGAAATATCATATGGTTTAACTAATAATTGTTGAGGTTCTGGAACACTGATGTTTGCTAATTCTTCTAAAGGTGTTGAAATTCCATAATAATCAACTCTAACACCTTTAATTATCTGAGGATTAGCTCTTCCGGTAGAAATTTTTGATAATTCAAATTTAAAATGATTAATTGCTTTTTCACTTTGATCTTGTAACTCTAAAATATAAATATCTAATTCCATTATTTAGTAACCTCTGTATGTTTAATAGTTCCTTTTATTGCTCTTAAAATAGCATTTTCTTCAGCTATATTAAAAACAACTAACGATATATTATTATCTCTTGCCATGCTTGTGGCAGTAAGATCCATAACTTGTAATTTTCTCTCTAAAATTTCATCATAAGTTATTTTTTCAAAACGATGTGCATTAGGATTTAATTTTGGATCAGAATCATAAATTCCTTCAACTTTATTTTTACCCATCAAAATAACTTCAGCATTAATTTCTGAAGCATAAAGTGTAGCAGCTGTATCAGTTGTAAAATAAGGTCTTCCAGTACCACCAACAAATATAACTACTTCACCATCATTTAAGTATTTTATAGCTTTTTCATTAACATAATTTTCAGCAACTTTAGCATCAATATTGATTGAACTTTGAACTCTTGCTTTTAAACCTGCAGCTTCAAATCCACTTTGCAAAGCTAATCCATTCATAATTGTTGCTAACATACCTATATAATCAGCTCTATTTCTAGGTATTCCGTTTTTTTCAGCGCTAGCTCCTCTTCAGAAATTACCACCACCAATAACAATAGAAACTTGAACACCTTCGCTGACTATTTCTTTAAGTTGTCTGGCAATATTAGAAACTAATTCATAATCAATAGCTAATTTTTTTTCTTTATTTACTAACCCTTCACCTGAGAGTTTAATTAATATTCTTTTATATTTCATAATTCCAGTTAAATCCTTTTTAAAATATATAAATTATATTTATATAAATGCTAATTTATTATAACATTTTAAATTTAAATGCTTAAAAAGATGAAAATAAGTTATTTACCGAGGCAAAAATTCTTAAACATAACATCGAGTAAATCTTCTCTATTTACTTTACCTTTGATATTTTGTAATGATTCTCAAGCTTCATTAATATCAACAATAATTACATCAAAACTAAGATAATTATCTAAAGCTTCAATGGCATTTTCTAAACTATCTAACGCACTTTTAA
This sequence comes from Mycoplasmopsis ciconiae, assembly GCF_036350065.1. Lineage (NCBI taxonomy): Bacteria > Bacillati > Mycoplasmatota > Mycoplasmoidales > Metamycoplasmataceae > Mycoplasmopsis > Mycoplasmopsis ciconiae. The sequence goes on from NZ_JAZDWZ010000004.1 coordinate 47,227, forward strand.
CAAGTGATATTTGTCTAGTATTTGACATTATTTTATCGTCATCAATATCGATGTTTGAATATTCTTTTATTAATTTATTTTCAAGTTCTTTAATATCATTATTTATAGCTGATGTATATATGTATTCGTCTGTTTCACAGTTTTTTTGGTCAATTATTAAATCTTTTTTATTTATAACTTTTATATATTTTTTATTATATTTTTTTGCTTCATTAGCGATTAATTCGTCGTATTCGTTGTTTTGTTGAGTAGGATCAATAACATGAATTATAAGTTGAGCTTTTTCTATTTGTTTAAGTGATTTTTCTATACCAATATTTTCAATTTTCTCGTCACTTTTTCTTAAGCCGGCTGTATCTATTAATTTAAATAAAATTCCATCTACTTGATAAGAAGCTTCAATTATATCCCTTGTAGTCCCTGCTATATCTGTAACAATAGCTTTATCATCATTTAATAACGCGTTTAATAAGCTGCTTTTTCCAACGTTAGGTTTTCCTAAAATAGCTGTATTTACGCCTTCAAAGATATATTTAGAATTTTCAGAAACTCTAATTATTTCTTTTAATTCTTTGATTAAATCTTTAATTTTAGGTTTTATATCTTCATCAGTTATAACTTCAATATCATTATATTCAGGGTAATCAATATTAACTTCACACAAACCAATTAAATATGCTAGTTTATTTGATAAATTATCAATTAAATCAGCTGTTTTTCCTTTAAAACGATTTACACTAGCTTGTGCTTGTTTATTTGTTTTGGCAAATATTAAATCATGGATAGCTTCAGCTTTTATTAAATCCATTTTTCCGTTTAAAAAAGCTCTTCTGGTAAATTCACCTGGTTGAGCTAACCTAGCACCATTTCTTAATAATAATTCTAATATTAAATTAGTTACAACAACTCCACCATGGCAATTAATTTCAACTAAAGGTTCTCCAACATAATTGTGATAAACAATTTTATTATTTTCTAAAGAACCTATAAATCACATTACTAAAACTTCATCAATTAATTTATCTTTATCGTAAATATGTCCATAACTTATGCTTCTATCTTTAGCTTTTTGTCCTTTGAATATTTTATTAACTATTTCTAAAGCATCAGGTCCACAAACTCTAACAATGCTAATAGCTTGATTTGAATTATAACCACTACTTATAGCTGCAATATTGTCATTCATATAATAAAATTAGTGCTATTTTAGCACTAATTATCTTCTCCTTCAATTTTAAATAATGAGTCATTAACTCATACAATATCACCTATTCTTATTTTGCTACTTCTACCTTCTACAAGTTTTCCATTAACTTTTACTTCATTATTTTTAATGAATTTTTTACTTTGCCCACCTGTTTCAGTTTCATTAACTTTTTTTAAGAATTGACCAACTTTAATTGAATCACCTTTAATTTTTATGATCATAAAACTCCTAATATTAATATCTTCTTAAAGCGGTAATTAATTGTTTATTATTTTTATTATTTTCACTAACAATTAACATAATAACACCTTCATTATTAATTAATAAATTAATATCATCATCACCGTATATATTTATAGCATCTTTAACAAAATTATAATTAAAATCAATTTCTATAGAATCACCTTCTAAGTGAAAATCGCTAGTTGAAGCTTGACTTATACCTACTTCACTAACTTCATAAATAAGCTTTAATTCGTTCTTATTTATCTTAAATTGTAATCTATTATTTGCTTTTTCTTGGTTAACAAAAACAACTTTATTAATTAAATTTAAAAGAACATTTTTATTTATAACTATTTTTCTTGAAAATTCTTTAGGAAATAATCCGCTTACATCTGTATAAGGAATATCAACTAATAATGATTGAATAATTGTGTCTTTATATATAACACCTAATTTATTATCATCATAAAATAATTCTACTTCTTCTTCGTTAGTTTTTTGAATCATACTTTTTAAATTTCTATTATTTATAGAAAAATTGAATTTTAAATTTTTTTCAATTTCGATAAATTCAGTGCTTAATCTATATCCATCAGAAGCGACTAAAATTATTTTATTGTCTTTACAACTTAAATTAATACATCTTAACATTAATCCTGAATTATCATCACCAGCAGCTACACAAACATCTTTTATTGCTGAATCTAACTTATCAAAATTAACTTTAAAATTATTTTCTGAAATATTGAAATTAATTAAAGGATAAACATGATTAATCTTATTTAATTTATATTCACTTGAAGAATCTTTAATTAATATTTTATTTTCATCGACAATAATATTAATAGTTTTATCTAACTTTTTAATAATATTTTTAAAATACGCACAGTTAATTAAAAATTCACCTTCTTTTTCAATTTTAGTATTTAAATCATTAACTAAAATTGTTTTTTTTGCTGATATTATCCCGTTAGATGCTGTTATTGTTATTGATTGATATGTAACATCAAATTTTAAACATCTAAAAGGAATAAAAGCATTTATTGAGTCAACATATTTACTCATAAATTCAATACTTTTATCTAAAATACTTTTTTCAATTTGCAATACCATAACAACCTCTTTTTCTTAATTAATAATAATTTTTGTGGATATGTGGATAAGTATAAAAAAGTTATATTTATACTTAAATTTTATTTATTTTTTAACTTTTTGATTAAAAGTTTTAAAAATTTAAAATGTTAATTTATGTTTATTTCATCCTATATAATTCTTCTTCAAAGAATTTAAGAGTTCTATTTATAGATGTGTCATTTTTTAATGAATCTATTTTTTTAAGGGCACTTAAAATTGTTGTGTGATCTCTATTAAAAAATGTTCCTATTTGTGTTAAGGTCATATTTAAATGATTTCTCAAAAGAACAATTGCGATGTGTCTAGATAAAACAATTTCTTTTTTTCTTGATTTTCCTAATATCTCTTTTTTAGATATTTTATAATATTTAGATATTGTTTCTATAACCATTTCAGGGGTTATATTTTTTTTATCTTTTACAACATCCTTGAAGATATTCATAACTAAATTATGTACATTTTTAGTTTCTTTTATTTCTTTTTTATAGTAACTTAACCTATTTATAGAACCTTGAAGTGTGCTTATTGATTGTTTGTGATTTCTTATGATAAAATCTTTGGTTTCTTTATCTAATAATTCATTATTTATTCCGTTAATATCTAATAAATGATTTAAAATGAATAAAAAATCATTATTATTAGGGTTTTTTATACTTGTTTGTATTCCCCCAGCTAATCTAGTTATTACGCGGTTATCAAAATAATTTTTTATTTTTTCTAATGGTAATTCACATGCGATTACTGTTGGTTTATTTTTTGTTATTCTCTCATCTATTATTTGGAAAAGAAAATCTACTGAAGATTTTTTATTACCTTTTGTAAAAATTTGAAAATCATCAATTATTAAAAGTTCAACACTTGATAAACCATTGTACATTTTAATTAACTTTTCTTGATTATTGTCAGCCAAAAGCACAACAACATCTCTAAAAAAATTATTTGAATTTAATAGATAACTTTCGTGATTGTTTTTTGTGAAATGATTTTTTAGTGCTAATAATATTTGTGTTTTACCATTTCCTGAGCTTCCTGATATATATAAAGGGTTTGCGTTTAGTAAATTTAATGATAAAGCTCTAGCCATTTCAATAGCTTCATAATTAAAATTAGATTTAATAAGATTTTCAAAAGTGATTTTTTGCGAAGAATCATTATTTTTTGTTAAAGAATCACTTAATTTTTTAGATTTTGTCGCCTTTTTGAGTTTTGGTTCATCTAAATTAATTTTAAAATCCTTTAAATTAGGAAATTCAATAATATTTATAGGAATTTCACGAATATTTTTAGTATTTTCAAAATCACTTTGATTTATTTGGTTATTTTCATCTTTATTTGTTAATTCAAAATCATATTTTTGTTCAAAAGTATTAAAAATAGCGTTTTTAATTTGAGTTTCATACTCTTTTTTATTAAAACTTTTGAATAAATTAAATGCTAAAGGTAAGTAAATAGTTAGTATATTATCTTTTAAATCAATTAATTGGCATTTATTAAAAAAAGTTTTAAAAATCATCGAATCATTAAGTTCAATATTTAATTCTTTTTTGAATTTATTTAACAGATTTTTGTTTTGTAAATCACTATACATATATGTAATTTTATTAAATTATTAACATATAAAAAATAACTATTTATAAAAATAAGTTATTAACATTTTATCCACAACTTTATTAACAACCAAATTATCTATTTTATTGATGTTTTAGTATTTATTAACATTGATAAAAAATAAATTAATTTTAATTTTTTATCCTTAGTTATCCACATCTTTTACACATGAAAATATCAAAAAAATTTAATTTAAATAAAACCTTTTATATAAAAAATTATGGTGGTATACTTTTAAAATATGATTAAGTCAGTTAGTGGTAAATTTACAAAATTAATTAAAGGTGGCGCCTCAGCTAAATGAGGTCTATATACTTTTTCTCCTAGTAGGGTAGAAACTAAAAAAGAAACATATCTTGTTTATTGTAAAATTCAACCTTTGCCTAATCTATATACTGAATATGATGTTCAATTAAAAGAAAGTACAAGCAGAAATTTTACAAGCAAAAGTTTTGAGTTAATTTCTTACGAAAAAAACAAATCAAAAAAACAAGATATTTTTGCTTTTTTAAAAAAGCAAAAACTTAATAAAGTAACAATCAATTATTTAAAAAATATTTACGAGAACGATCAAGATCAATTTTATAAAGATGTTAAAAGCAACAAAAAGTCATTGGTTGACTCAATTAGCGAAAATGATTTAAAAATAATAAAAAATAATTTGAGTTTTTTAGAAGAAGAAAAAATTGCTATTGAAAACGATTTATATCCTTTTCTTGAACAAATCAAAAAAAATAAAGACTTAAGAGATGTTTCGATTTTTGACTTTTTTAAATTGAATGATCCTTATTTATATTTTATTTACAACAGAAAAGTGAAATTTGAAGATGTTCAAAAATTGGCTGATGTTTTAGAATATAGCAGAGATAGTATTAACAGAAAATTATTTTTACTTGTTGTTAGTTTAAGAAATTTGGAAAACACACGTGAATTTTCTAACGATTCTTTATTTAGAAACAAATATGTCAGAAACGAACTAAATAAATTAATTTTAATTAGTGATGAAGAGTATTCAGATTTATTAATTTATGGAGCCAACAAAGAAGTTATCAAGTGATTTAATGATAAAAGTGGACTTTATTTATCGTTGGTAGAAATTTGAGAAAAAGAAGATTTCATTGCTAAAAAACTTATTTCAATTAAAAACTCTAAAAAAACAAAATTTACCTTAAACAACTATTTAATAGATAAATTAGACGAAGATCAAATTGAAGCTTTTCATTCGTGTTTAAAAAATAATGTTACTGTTGTATCAGGGATGCCTGGTAGTGGTAAAACTTTTTTAATCAAAACATTGGCTGAAACTTTTGATGAAAATGATTTAAAAAACGAAAAAGATTATGTTATTTTAGCTCCTACAGGTAGAGCAGCAAGTAACATAAGTATAAAAACAAACCACAACTCAAAAACTATCCACTCTTTTTTAAAAATAAATGATGATGATGGTGAATTGTTCTTTGATTATGATGCTTTTGATTCAATAAAAATATTGATTATTGACGAGTTTAGTATGGTTAATTTAAATATATTTTTTAAATTAATGTTAGTTTTAAATAAATTAGAAAAAATCATTTTAATAGGTGATTCGCACCAACTTCCATCTATTGGTGTAGGAAACCTTTTGGCTGATATCATAAAAAGTAAGCAATTCCCTGTTAATTACTTAACAAAAACGCACAGAAGTGAATTTGTTGAAATTTTTAACCATTTTAAAGCTGTTATTGAACCTAATGAAATTCCTTTCATTGACCAAAAAATAGTTGAATTTAAAAATACTGATCACACATTTTTATTAGAAAATTTAAAGGATTTATATTTAAGTAAAATTGACGAATATGGCGTTGATAATGTTGTAGTTTTATGTCCGATGTATCGTAGTTTAAATGGAATAAATAAAATTAATGAAATTATTCAAGATTCTTATAATCCTAACTCTGAATTGTTAGCAACTAAAAAAGACGGTAATAGCGAAATAAAATTCAAAATCAACGACAAAGTTATTCAAGTAGAAAACAGATACGAAGATAATGTTTTTAATGGTGATATGGGTTATTTAAGAGGTGTTTCTTGTGAAACAAATCCCAAAACAGGTGTTGCTAAAAAAAGATTTTTAGTTGAATTTGAATCACTTAATGGTGAACTTAGAAAGGTTTTATATACAGAAACGGAATTAAAAACACAACTGAATTTAGCTTATAGTATTAGTGTTCATAAATTCCAAGGTAGTGAAATTGATTGTGTCATTATGCCTTTTATTGATGAATTTAGTTTGATGTTAAATCAAAAATTAATTTATACAGCTGTAAGTAGGCCAAAAAAGAATTTATCATTAATAGGTGATAGTAATTATTATTTAACAACAATAAACTATCAAAAACAATTTAGTGAAGAAACAACAACTAATTTTTATTATTTATTAGCAAATGAATAAAAAAAGAACAAATTTAATTTGTTCTTTTTTTATTGTTTTATAGTATTATAAGTCAATCTTAATATCAAAATTCATAACTTTGTTTTCTAAAAAATCTTTTAAAATTTCAAAGTCTTTTTGTGATAAATTTAAATTTTTAGCGCTATTGAAGTGAACGTATTCAACATCTCATCTTAATTGATATTTATTAGATGCTAGAAAATCTAAAAAATCTTCAATAAATCATTCACAATAACTTTTAGAAAAGTGTAAATCTCTCAAAGTTTTTTTAATTTTGATCTCAAAATGTCTAGAAGTAAATTCCTCTATTTCAAAATCAAAAGATAAATCAATATCTTTAGAATCCACTACTTGATAATCCTTTAACATAAATTCTCCTATAATGCTTATTTACTTAATGATTATAATAATTTAATTTAATTTTTAATAAATTAATAATGTAAAATTTATAAATATAAAAACGGAGACATATATGTTAAATATTAAGTATATTTTAGAAAAACCACAAGAAATTAAAGAAGGTTTAAAAAATAGAGGTTTCGATTTACAAATTTTTGAAAAAGCTTATGAATTAGCTCAATTAAGAGGTAATTTAATGTTTGAAGCGCAAAATAAAAAAGCAGAACTTTCAAAAATGTCTAAATCTTTTGCTCAATTCAAAAATGATCCTGATAAATTACAAGAAGTTAAAAATCAAATTTCAGTAATTAAACAAGAGCAAATCTCACTCCAAAACAAAGCTGATAATGTTAATAATGAATTGAATGATTTACTTTTAAATATTCCTAATATACCTTTAAATGAAGTTCCTGTTGGACCAGATGAAAGCATGAATGTTGTTTTAAAGTATCATTCAGAATTAGGTAGAGGATTAGTTTCAAATGTTAAACCACATTATGTTGTAGGTGAAAAATTAGGTCTTTTTGATATTGAAAAAGCAGCAAAATTAAGTGGTTCAAGATTTGTTTTATATAAACAAAATGGATCAAAATTAGTTAGAGCATTAATTAATTTTATGTTAGATTTACACGAGTCAAAAGGTTATAAAGAATTTACTCCGCCAGTTTTAATTAAAAGCGAAATGCTTTATGGTACAGGTCAATTACCAAAATTTAAAGATGATTTATTTGAAATAAATAATTGAAATTTATATTTAATACCAACTGCCGAAGTTCCTTTAACAAACATTTTTAACAACGAGATAGTTGATTTAACTTCACCACAAAGAATTACAGCTTTTACTGAATGTTTTAGAAGTGAAGCTGGAAGTAGCGGTAAAGATACAAAAGGAATTTTAAGACAACATCAATTTAAAAAAGTTGAATTAGTTAAAATAACTTCTGAAGAAGATGCAATAAATGAATTTAATTTAATGCTAGAAGATGCTAAAGATGTTTTAGAAAAATTAGAAATTCCATACAGAGAAGTTTATTTATGTACAGGAGATATGGGATTTAGTTCTAGAAAAACAATCGATTTAGAATTATGATTACCATCTGAAATGCGTTTTAGAGAAGTTTCAAGTGTTAGCTACATGGGTGATTTTCAAGCTCGTAGAGCGATGATCAGATATAAAAAAGACGGTGAAACTAAATATGCGCACACTATGAATGGTTCAGGTTTAGCTATTGATAGAGTTGTTGCGGCGATTTTAGAAAACTATCAAAATGAAGATGGAAGCGTAAGTGTACCTGAAGTTTTAGTTCCATATATGGGTGGAAAAAAATTACTTTAATTTATTGAAAAATAGGTAAAAAACCTATTTTTTTGTTTAATTTAAAAGCATTTTTTTAGCACAAAAACACTTAATAAGTTCTTATATCAATAATTAATTTAAAAATTTTTTTAACTTAAATGACTGTTTAACAGTTATATTGGTAAATATTACACATTTATTTTGTCTCTTCAATAAAGCCACATAAAAATTTAAAAATAATTTATAATATAAAAGCTTATTTATTAATATTTTTATATTTAAAAGTAGAAGGAGGCAAAAATGAGCAAAAGAACATACCAACCTAATAAACGTAAACACGCTAAAGTTCACGGATTTAGAGCAAGAATGAAAACTGCTAATGGAAGAAAAGTTTTAGCAGCTAGAAGAGCAAAAGGTAGAAAATTCTTAACTGTTTCAGATAAATAATGAAAACTCAATATCGACTAAAGAAAAATTGAGAATTCGATAAGCTACTAAAATCAAATTCTCAATTAGTAAACAAATACATCATTGTTTATTACACTAAAAGCAAATCTTTTAAAGCTGGAATTACTGTTCCTAAAAAATTTGCTGGGGCTGTCGGTAGAAATTTTTACAAAAGACAAATGCGTTCTATTTTAAATGAACTGGATGTTTTTGATTTGAAATACAATTTTGTTTTCATTATCAGAAAAGAGTTTTTAAACACTGATTTTAGTGTTAAAAAGAATGCAATTGGCAAATTGATAGAAAAGTTAAAAAATGAAAAAAAACAATAACAACAGATCACATAAATTTGATTATTTCACTAAAGGTTTTGATCCAAAGGAACAAAAAAAAGAACGTTTAAAGAAAATTTGACAAAGTATTAAAATTTTCTTATACGTTGTTGTTTTTGGATTAACTTTAACAGGTTGTGTTCAGTCATTTGTAGTTACAACATCATCACACGTAGGTAATGGTTTAGAGTTATATCTTGATAAAGAAGCTATAGCACCTAAAGTTAATGTGTTTGATGAAAAAACAGAAACAATTAAAGCTGACCAACAAAGTGATGAGAAAATTGATTTGTCTACCTACGAATTAAATCCAGAAAAAAACATTTACATTGGAAATGATTACGAAAACGCTAAAAATGTTTTAAATGCACTAAGAGAACAAACCGCTTCACAAAAAGGTGAATACGGAAAATACGGTAGCTTTTCAAGTTCAATTAGTTTAAATAACATTGAAGAAAATCAAATTTTCAATGTTAATAACAACTACTTATTTAAAGCACAAAGCACTGAAGAATATATAAGTATTTACCACAACCAAAAACAAGTTTTAGAAGATCTTTTAAATTCTAAATTATATGTATTTGGTGGAGATATTTCATTTAAAGATGAAAATAAAGGGCAATTAACACTTCCTGCATTTAAAGGCGTAAGTAATACAATTTTCACTCAATTTAAATTTGATGAAGCTACAAAACAATATAAATTTAATCCAGTTATTGCAGAGGTCAAAGACTCTAACCAAGAATCTACTAGCCAAGTTAAAGAGCTTTTAGGTGGATTATACGAATTAAGTTTTGCTGATTCTATAAATTTTGCAAAAGAAGACTATGCAAATATTCAAAATCAACAAGATAAAATTAATAAAGCTAATGCTATTTACGCAAATGATTTATTAGTTACATTAATACATAATTCTGTTTATAAATGAGATGTTAAAAAATACTTTAATAATTTAAGTGTTTCAGAATTTATTAAACAAAATATTTATGATGTTTTAAAAGCTGATATTAACGCAGAAGTTACACTTACACAAGCGCAATATAATATCATTGAAAAATATTTAAATACAATTAATTCATATGCAAGCGTTACAGGTTTTGTTACACCTAGTGTGTTTTTACAATACCAACAAAAAGAAATTAACGCAAAATTTGCAAACAATAATGATGAATTAATTAAAGGTCTTAATCAACTAAAAGATCAATATTCAGGTGATGTTTCAAAAAACAGAATTCTTAAATTTGAATTCTTAGATTCACAAAATTCACCTTTTGGTTTACCTTTAAAAGGTGATTCGCCACAAAAAGCTATTACTTCATGAGGTGAATCATGAGAGTTAGGACCTTTCTATGGATTGTTAGTTTACCCACTTAACATTCTTATCCAAAGTACAAGACAAGCAATGCCTAATTTAGATGGTTGAGCTTCAATTATCTCTATTATTATTGCTGTTATCGTTACTAAAGCTATTTCTCTTGCTTTATCTTTTAAAGGGACAATGTCTCAATCTATCCAAGAGGATTTAAAAACTAAAAAAGCTGTTATTGAAGCAAAATACAAAGGTTTTGAAAATAATAAACAAATGAAAATTAAGAAACAACAAGAGATTTCTAATTTATACAAAAAACACAATATTAAACCTATAGACCAATTTGCTTCTGTTGTTTTAGCTATGCCTATATTCTTTGCTATGTGAAGAGTTATTCAAGGTGTACCCGAAATAAAATCAACAGTTTGATTAACAATTAACTTTGCCTCTGTTTCATGAAGAAGATTGTTTGCTGGTGAGTGACCATATTTCTTTGTTTTATTCTTTGCTGCTGGTTTACAGTTTGTTTCGCAGTTTTTACCAAAATTGTTGAACAAAAAACGTATGAAACAACGTACAACAATTGCTGAGTCTGAAGCACTTAAAAAATCAGAAAAAACTCAAAATATTATGATGATAGTATTCTTATTCATCACACTTATTTTTAGTGCCGGAGTTCAAATTTACTGAATTTTTGGTTCTATATGAGTAATAGGTCAAACATTAGCTCTTCATAAATTGAAGAAAACAGATTGATTTAAATATAAATATTCTAAAAAATTCGAAACAGATAATTAAAACCAAAAATACCAATTCATTTGGTATTTTTTTGTTATTTTCTTACTTGCTCGGGCAACATTATTTGATTATTAATGGATTAATAACCTAAAATAATAAAATTTAATTATATGAAGAAGAAAATTTTTAAAATTTTGGCACCCTTAAGCACAATTATGTGTACTGGATTATTAGCTGCCTCATGTAATACAAACACAAAAGTCGAAAAAAGCAATTGAAATGACCCCAAATTTGTTGATATTATCAAGAAAAATAATTTAAATAATTTATCTTATGATGATGAAGCAAAAAATGCTAAATTTATTGCACCTTTTAATGACAATATTAAATCTAATGTTATGTACCAATTAACAGTTTATAGTTTCGCTGATGGTAATGGAGATTACATCGGAGATTTTATTGGTTTAAAAAATAATTTAGATTATTTTGTTGATTTAGGAATTGATACATTATATTTATCACCAATTCATCCAGCGAGTTCTTATCATGGTTATGATGTTATAGATTATACTGACATAGCTCCTGAATTAGGAGGTATGGAAGCGTTTGATCAATTTCTCCAAGAAGCCCATAAAAAAGGTATAAAAGTAGTTATGGATATGATTTTTAATCATACTTCTTATGAACATCCATGATTCCAAAAAGCTCTTCAAGGCGTTGAGCCATATGTAAATTACTATAGATTTTTTAGCGACTCTAATTTAAATAACCTGAGCGCATATGGTAAAGATGATAAACACTTAAGAGATCTTTTTTACAATGTTGATAAAAACATACAACCCACTAATAAAACATATGTAGCAGAATTTTGAGGAGGTATGCCAGATTTAAATTTGGATAGCCCTGAATTAAATAAAGAAATAGAAAATATCCATAAATTCTGAACTAAAAAAGGTGTGGATGGCTTTAGATATGACGCTTTTTATCATTTTTACGGATCTAGAAACAAATACGAACCAACAAAAGATGCTTCAGAAACAGCTAAACTATTTGCTAATTGAAGAAACGCATCCAAGTCTGTAATTAACCCACAAGAGAAAAGAAGTTCTGATGATGTTTTAATGTTTGGTGAGTGATGAAACAACACACTTGATGCATCAGTTTATTTTAACTATAAAAACCAAAAAGCCTTAGACACAGTTATAGACGGACAATATTTTAAAAATAATAATGTTGGTTATATTAGTTATAATGTTGAGAGAAATATTATAAGTGAGTTATCAAAAGATAATCAAAACAGATTATGATTACCATTTTTAGATAATCATGATGTTGAACGTTTCATAAATAATTTAAAAGGAAGATATCGTGATGAACCTGAACATCTTTTGATGCATTATAAACAAATGTTATTAATACTTTTAAGCAAACCAGGTAAACCTATTTTATATGATGGTAATGAATTGGGAATGCATGGAGGTCCTAAATCTAAAGGTGATCATAAGGTAAGAGAAGCTTTCAATTGATCAGATAAAAATAAAATTGTAGATTTTTATGAAAGAAGAAGTGGACCAGATTCATCACATATTGTTTTAGGTGATTCACAAGACACAAAAACCATCGAAGAACAAAGAAAAGATAAAAATTCTTTATTCAACTTTACAAAAAAATTGATTCAAATAAGAAAAGATAATCCATTTTTAAGTGAAATGGACCCGGAAACTATAGTTGAACCCTTAAGTGTAGTAACACCAAAATCAGCTATGACAGACGGGCAAATTTATGTAAGAAAAAACAAAGAAGGAAAAACACTTGTTTTTGCGACATATTTAATTGGTAATGATTTTGATTTTACCCTTAAAAAAAACTATAAAAATGTTAAAATTTTAGACGAATTTAATACTCAGAAAATAGGAAATAAAAATTTTAAAATTTTAGATGAAAAAATTCCTTTTTCATATATAATATTAGAGCTTAGTTAGCAAGCCTAACAAGACATAAAATAGTGACTATAGCGAGAGGGCTCACCTGATTCCATTCCGAACTCAGTAGTTAAGCCTCTTAGTGCCGACGATAGCCGAAAGGTGAAAATAGGGAGTCGCTTTTTTTATTTTATTTAATGTTTTTTATTAATTAAAAAAGCCCTTTTCAGGCTTTTTTTTAATTTAATAAGGCAATTCGCTTCAATAATCAAACTGATATTCATCAACAATAATTTTTTTAGGATTTTTAAAATCAATGTAATTGATTCTATGCAATTCGTTTGATGGTTCATCATCTATAAGGATTCAAAATTCACCATTAGAATCATAAATTTCCTCGGCTAAAGATAAAACTTCTAACTCTTGTGTATTTTTTATATGAGTGATTTCATTTATATTTTTTACATCTTTAATAATAGATTCAAAAACTCTTAAATTACTGTTTTTTTGTGATGAACTAACAAGTAATTGGATGTATATTTTTGTGTTATTTTCAGCTAAAAAATAGGGCAAAAATGAATCACTAATATAGTCTCTTTTTAGTAAAAATTTGTCTGGATATTTATAATAAAGTCCTAAAAAATCCACGACAGAAATAGCTGTTTTTAAGGGAAAAATTTTGTCTAATTCCTTGTTTTTTAGCGATATTAGTGTCTTACCTGAAATAGAATAAGGAATACCATGTTTTTTAAAAATTTTAGTCAAATCTGAAATTATTTTAAATGGGTTCATTTAATTATTATAGATAAAAATAGTTTATAATTTAAAATATTATTTTAAATATCGTAAAAAAAGAAAAAGGTAAATATGGCAAAAAATAAACAATCATTTTTTGAAAAATTATCAGAAAAAAACGCTAAGCACGATGAAAAAAAAGTTAGCACAACTTCAAAGTCTAAAAAAAGAAATATAAAAGCTTATATTACTTTAGCAGTTTTAGCTGTTGGTGTAGCAGGAGCTATTACTATTCCTTTAGTTGTTTCAAACAAAAATGTTAAATATGTTGAACCTATTGCGGACGATCAAAAAATAATTAGCATCACTTCACCTGACTCAAATAAAAAAGATATTTCAGTTAAAGAGTTATTAGATGATTTAAATTTAAGTAAAAATCAAAATTCACAAAAAATTGAAGATGTTTATAAACAAGCGCTTTATTATCTTTATGAACAAGAAGTTAAAGCTTCTAAGAATTTTGAACTACTTTGAAACGCTTCTCTTTTACCTAGTGAAACTAAAAAAACAAATATTGCACTACCTACTTTAGATGAGGTTAAAAATAAACAAGAAAGTGTTATTTTAGATCTTGAGAGAAATCTAAAAAGTGTTTATGGTTTAGATAATTGAGAAACTAAATTCAATGAAGAATTAGCAGGTGAAAGATTTGGAAAATCTAAAACAAAAGAAGAAGCGGTTGAATTTTTAACACTTGAAGCTATTAAAAATGACGCTTTAAGAAGATTTACTTTAGAAAAAACCTCAGACTCATTTTTTAAAAATATTAACCAAATAAACAGAAGTGCTAATAATAATATCTACAAATCAGATGAAAACGATAAAATAGTCGGAAATCAATCGACTGGTCAAAGCGAAATTTTGTTTGCTAAAGGCGCAAAAGTTTTCCCTGAATTCGAATTAAACAAAAACTATTTCCTAGATCCTAATAGTGATAAGGTATATGTTTTTAAAACAAGAAGTTTTGATCCTAAATTATGAGACCAAGCTTATATTTTTAGTGATGAATACGTAAAACAAAACACACTTTTTGTTCCTGAACAATTCAAAATTGATATTAAAGCACCTTCGACAATTACAGGAGATTTTAAAGTTAACAAAAATTCTTATATTAATTACGTTTCATACACAATTAAGGATTTAAGTTTATTTAAAGTTTCTGATTATTTAAAAGAAATTAAGTCTGTGTCATCGTTAGTTATAAACGATCAAAGTATGGTTAAAGAATATAGTGATTTATACCAATCCATGTTATCTCTTTTAAGCAATTCTTCTGATAAAGTTAAAGAAAACTTAGGTTCATATGGAGTTTTAGACGCAAATTCATATGTACAAAATTCTGAAGAATCAATAAGTTTAAGTTCATATGTTAATGTTTTTGAAAATGATCAAAACAGATTGCCAAGTGTAAACTTTTTAGACTTGTTTAATTTCCCTTATAATGACGAAACACAAGCCAAAATCGATAGCTTAAAACAAAAAATATCCGAAGTTGAAAATAATTCACAAAAAGTAAATGAATTAAGTAATTTAGTTTTTGAATTAAATACTGTTATTAAAAATTACATTTCATCTTTAAGTGATCAAGAATTTGAAAAAATATTAAATACATTAATTAGAAAAATCTTTTATATTAATGTAAACGAATCTAATTACATATCTTTAGCATATAGAGCTAAAGATATTGACAATGTATATGTCATTCTTGATTCACAAGGTTTATCATTAGTTAAAAAACAACCAATTAATTCTGAAGACTTTAAAAAATTATTAATTAGTGATTTAAAAAACACAGCTAACAACGAAAAACTTAACTTTAATACTTTAAATATAATAGATAAAGCTTTTAGCTCTAAATCTTATGATTTAGATGTGTTGTTAAATGATGATGTTTTTGTAAGTTATTTAAAATATGATCAAGAAAAAATAACTGAATTAAAAAATATTAATACAAACTTTTTAGAAGCAAACAAATCACAACAAAGTATAAAAAGCTTTACAGATTTACAAAACAAAATCAATAAATGAAAATTAGATACAAGTATTTACAATTTTGCCTTTAAAGATGCCAAATTATTTATTGATTACAATAAACAAGAAAGTAATACTTTAAGTGAGAACGACGCCACTCAAACAATTTTTGATTACTTAGCTAAACTTTTAAATATTAACTATAAAACAGGAGCAAAATAATAATTATGAAAAAATGAAAATTTATTTTTAGTGCAAGTTTTGCTTCTTTAGCATTACCTATAGCATCTATTAGTTGTGCCAGAAGTGTTGAAACTCCAGCAAAAATAGCACAAGATCAACAATTTAAAGATAAAAACTTAACTCAAGTAGTTGAAAATATTTATGTAGAAAATGTTTTAGCCAATTTATACCAAAAAAATTACGCCGAATTAATAAATGACATTAATTCTAATTATTTTGAAGATGCTTACAAAGCATTCGAGATTTATTCAATTCAAGAATTAAATAAATCTCCTTTGTATTTTGTTAGTCAATTGAGTAAATTTACATCTGAAGGAATTTTTAGTGATCAACAACTTACAATTTTAAAATCTGCTGACAATATTGCAATTAATCAAATCCCTTCTAAAGAAGCATTCAAAATCTTTTTACAACAAAAACAAACAGGAATTTCAAAAAAAATTAATGAAATTTTATTAGTTTCTAAATACTTCGAAATTAACAATAAAGAATATTTAGAAAAAATCAACAGTGATTTTAAAGACAATCAAGATCAATATGATTTAAATTATTTTAACTTCATTAGTTATTTAGTTAAAAATAAACCTGTACAAAAATGAGGTTTTGAATCATCAGACAATATTGACATTTTTTCATACCCTATAAAAGTAATTCAAAAAGTCAGTGATTACCAAGATTTAGCAAGAAATTTAGCAAAAGAAAGTTTAAGTGTTGATCCTGCCTTAGTTTTTACTAATAACAAAGATTTAGAGGCTAAATTAATAGGATACCAAGGTATTTTAATCGATCAAGCATCAAAATATAATATTAACTTTAGTGTTTCTGATATTAAAGAACTTAAAAACGATGCTTTAAGTGGTTTTGTTGTCAATGACTCATCAATTTTTGATTTATCTAAAGTTGATCAAGAGGGAAATCTTGAAAAATCAATAAAAATATACAACGCTAAAGATAAAAAAGTTTCAGCTACTTATTTAAATGTTCTTTTACCATCTGTAAAAGAAATTAAAGAAACTGTAGAAGATAAAGAAGTAACTAAACAAATTCTTAGTGTCGAAAATAGTTATTTTGCAGATAAAATTCAAAGTTTAATTTTTGCTATTGCCTTAAAAGATGATAAATTATTCCAAACAGCTTTAGAGGCTTTCAAAAAATTAGGTTATTCAATTCAAGTAGATGACGAAACTCTTAAAGAAACACTAAAAGAAAGTAAATTAATATAATGAACGATATTTTTTTAAAAATTATTAATCGTGAAATTCCTGCAGATATAGTTTATGAAGATGAAAGAGTTATTGCTTTCAAAGATATCCAACCAGTTCAACCAGGTCATTTTTTAGTAGTTCCTAAAAAGCACTCTAAAAACTGTGTTGAAATGGAGCAAGAAGATTTTACATATTTATTATTAAAAGCTAGAGAGTTAGCTAATAACTTAGTTTTACAAAAACAAATCCCTGGATTTCAACTTATAATCAATACAGGCTCAAGCGCAGGTCAAACAGTTTTTCACACACATGTTCACATAATACCTTTTAAATAACTAAAATCAAAAAATGCATTTTTTACGCTTTTTTTAGCAAAAAAATGCATTTTTGCTATATAATTAAGAAAATCATAAAAGAGGTAAATAATATGATGAAAGATATTGTTAAATCACAAATAAACGAAGAAGAAATGAACAAAGGTTTAAAAGTTGTTGTTTTTTATGCAACTTGATGTGGACCATGTAGAATGTACAAAAGTTCATTAGAAATGTTATCTGAAAAAGATAGTGTTGACGTTTATCGTGTGAATATTGACGAAGATAGAGCATTTGCTCAAGAAATGGGAGTAAGCTCAATTCCTGCTACATTTGTTTATGAAGATGGAAAAATGATTAAATCATTCATGGGTTACAGACCATATGACCAATTGCGTCAAGAAATTGAAAAATTAAGCGCAAAATAAAAATTAAATCAAAACATAGTATTATGTTTTGATTTTTTAATTAACAACATTATTGTGCGTAAAATTGTGAAATATTTCCATATTTAAGAAAAATATAAAATATAATCAAAAACTAAAACAAAACATTAAAAAATGACTTTTTACACTGTTTTTAAGGTTAAAAAGTCATTTTTTATTATTTTTTATTTCTTGACTGGTCAAATGTGACGATTATTAATAAATGCAAAAAATAAAACTAAATTTTTGGCACTACAGAAACATAAAATTTAAATATTATATAATAAAATTAGTAAATGAAAAATAAAAAGTACAAACCCTTGCCTCTTAGGACTAGAATTAGGTACGTGTTTTTAGGCAAATACCCTTTAGAGAGAAAATACGCACCTAAAATAATTGAATTTATATTCATGTCTTTGACACAAGCATATATTTTGTTTGCGACAATTTTGATTTTTTATCTATTAAATAAGTATCAATTTTTCAAAGATAAAGAGGATAATCTTGAAAAATTTATACAAGAGATTAAAAGTTTTGAATATAGATTATTTTTTACTGCTTTATTTGTTTGTTATTTAGTGTTTATAGTCTTGGGAATACATGCGTTTTACATATTAGATAAAACCGAAGAAGGAAAAATTTTTACTATATTAGCTTTTGTTTTTGGTTTGCTATTCCTATCAATTTTTTCTATTTTATTTAGTTTTTTAGCTTACTGAAAAAATGAAATAGTTTATGAATAGGTTTTAAAAGGAGAAGTTTATGAAGATTAAGAAATTTTTATTACCTTTAGCTTTTGCAGGTTCAGCTGCCATAGCTGCTTTTACAGCTGCTTGTTCACCATCTAAAAGTGATACTCAAACACCCGAATCACCTAAAACACCTGAAGCACCTAAAGAAAAAACAATTATTTTAGCTGTTGATGGAGTACAAGAAAAATTCTACAACAAAGTTATTGAAGAATTTAATAAATCAGATTCTCACAAAGTTGATGGATTCGTGATTAAAACAATTAAAAAAGATGTTTGGTCAGCTAAAGACATTGGTGTTGCTGGTACAACTGACGAAAGTGTTCCAGATATTTTTTACGCACCAGAATTGGTTGATTTAGTTCAAGCTAATGCTGTTAGTGATTTAAATACTTTTGACCCTAAATTATTTGATGAAATTGCTAATATTGTTGGTGCAACAGATGAAGAAAAGAAACAAATGAAAGCATTTGGTTCTTTAAGTGGTGTTGTTAGAGCAACAAACAAAAGAGAAACAAGATTATTTGGTTTAAGACACAACAAAGAAGGAATTATTCTTGCAAGTAACAAAAGTTTAGAAGAAACCAAAAAACAATTAACTAGTCCTGACTCAGATACACTTGTTGAATTAGTTGAAAATGGTGAAGGATTTTTCAGAATCCAAGACTTATGATATGGTAATGGTGTATTAGCTGGAGCTTTCGAAAAAATTAAAAATGATTTAGTTGCAAAAGCACCAGAAGATCAAAAAGAAACAACTAAAGAAAAATATTCAAGATTAATTAACAAAATTGTATATACAGAAAACACAGATGGTAAACCAGTTGTTCAATCAGGATTTGTAGAAGATAACGAATTTAACCCACAATACAAACAAGCTGTAGACACAGTAGTTAAATTAGTTTACCCATTCTTTAAAGCTGCTTATATTGATTCTGCAGAAGAGTTTAAAACAACTATATTCCACGCTAAAAAAATATCACAAGGGGATATTCAGGCTTTATTAGATAAAGATATGGGTAACGTTCAAAACAAAATTTGAGAGTTATTAAAAGATAAAAAAATTAGCTACGCAATTATCGGAAGTTGAGATTTACAAAATACTGAAAAATCAGCTGATGCACAAACATTCTTAAATGTTATTAATGTTGATGAAGGTGTACCATACTTACAAGCTCCTGGTTCTTGATCATACATGATCAACTCAAGAAACAATGGTGCAGCACCAGAACGTAAAAAAGCTATTTCTACACTTTTAAAAGCAATCTTTAATAAAGAATCTTACGCAGCTTACTTTAAAGATGATTCTAAAATACCTTTTACAGCAAAAATGCGTTCAGATGTTCAGGCTTTTGTAGCAGCTGAGCAATTAGCAGAAAGTAAAGAATTAAATGACCAAATTAAACAAGAATTAGGTTATGAAAATATAAAAGAATTAGAAAGTGCTTACAACAATTACACTAAAAACAACCCATTAAAATCTTTATCATCATTTGAAATTAAAAAATGAAGTGTTGAAAATGATAACAATCCTTTAGATAGCAAAAACCTTCTTTCAGAGGAAATTGCTGCAATCAGCGGAATTCAAAAAGAAGAAGCGAAAGATATTAAAAATAAACTTTCAACATTAAAAACAACAGGTTTAAGAAATGTTGTTGCTGCATTATTAGGAATTCAATTAAATCAATTAGAAGGTAATGGACAAGTTTGACAAGTTGGTGTTGAAGTATTAAAAGATGGTGCAATACAACAACTTAAAGAAGCTCAACAATCAGAAAACTCATTACACGTAAGAAAAGTAGAAAAATTAATTTTTGATGTTAATGGGGATAACGCAGAAGAATGAAATGCTGTATTAAATAAATATACTCAAGCTATAAAATCTGAAAACCCAACAGAAGAAGTAAAAAAACTTGTAGATGATGCTTTAGCCAAAGCCAAAGATTTTGTTGCTAAAGCGGCTAAAAACACTGTTTCTGAAGAAGTTGTTAAGAAAGCTGTAGAAGCTTACACAAATACATTCTTACTTACTGCAGAAATAAGAGAATTTGTAAATAAATTCTTCCTTGATGAATCCTTCCCTAAAAAAGATGGTACTCCTTCTACATGAGAAGTGAAAAAAGTTTTATTTGAAATTAATGAATTTAATAAAAAATTAGCAATAAACAAATTAATGGACGTTATTAATTCAAGCGCGCCAATCACTGACTTAACAAACAATAAAGCTTTAGGTGAGTTAAAAACTCAAACATACCGTCTTGATAACTCTAACCCAGCATTCGGAAGCATTGCTTGAGTTTCATGAAATGACCAAACATTTGGAAATAAAATTAAATACGAAGAATTAGCTAAAAGCAAGCAAGTAACTAGCGAAGAAGAATTCAAAAACAAAATTGTTGAATTATTAAATGTTAACTACAGAGAAAAAGTTAATGCCGCATCAAAAGGTATTAAATCAGTTACATTTGAATAATATTTTATGAACTTAACAAAACCTAAATTAAACTTAGATAAAAATTATTTTTACACTCTATTAATAATGATTGCATTATTAACGTTTGTTAGTGTTTTGGTCATCCTAGCACCATTTACAATAGGTGTTAGACAAGATCAATTTATTAACCAAACAAATAAAGATGATTTATCTAAAATAGGTAAAGAATTAGCTCTAACGAAAATTTTTTCTTATGTTTCCAACCAATTAATATTGGTTGGTTTCGCTATCTATATAGTATTATTAAGACATAAGTTAAAAGCCGGTTTTGGCTTTTTCTTTATCTCTATTTTGATATTTGTTGCCATGGCATTTACACCTTATGTTAGAGGTGTTTCATACATGAGTGATGTGGAATATGCATTTAGTATTCTTCTGAGTATTCTCTGTGGTTTAGTTACCTTAATACTTTCTTCTCTTGCGATTAAACTATTTTTAAAGAGAAAAATATGACATTATGAAAAGTATAAAATACACAAACAAAGGAGGTAAAAATGGATAAAGAAATTAAATTATATAATTGATACGGCGAGTCGTTTGATCCCATAATTCCCGAAACTACACAAACTTTAAAAGCCTATAAACATGCTGTTAAAGTTGTAACATCAAGAAGAATTGATCAAATAAATACACGTCATAATATTGAAAAAGATCTTTATTTAAGAGCAAGAAATAAAATTGAAGAAAACCAAAAAAGAGAGCTTTCTAGCCAAAAAGTTGCTTATTTAAATAGAGTTAAAGTTTTCAAAGATTCTATTAAAAAATTAAAATATTCTGATTCGATTGAGACTTTAATTTTATTTGAGTTAAAAAAACTCAAAAAAGAGAAAAAGAAAATCCAACTATATACAAAAGATTTTCAAAATTCGCTTAAAACATCAGCGGACACACCTGAAGAAAAAGAAAAACTTCTTAGCAATCTTCAATTAAAAGTTCAAAATGAACAATCTTCTTTATTCAAAACTTACGCCATATATAACATATTATTAAAATATGTTAAATCACATAAAGATAATATAGCGAATATAACTAAAGATAATTTAGACGAACTTAAAAATTCTTTAGATAAATTCGAAATTAAAGTTATTGAAAAAAACCCAGATATTATCGAGAAATTAAACTTTATTCTTGAACAACTTAATAAAAGCGTTATTTCCTTACAAAGAAAAAGAAAAGAGTTATCAAAGGAGTTTAATGAACAAAAAAATCAAATGAAGAAAGAGTATTTAATAACAAGAAAAAATATTCGTTTGAAAAACGAACAAAATATTTTAAATCTTGAGTATTCATTTAACCAAAAAACACTAGACTCTAAAAGTGAAGTATTAGCGTACAAAAAAGAGTCAAAACAAAAAATTAATGAACATAAACAACAAATTTTATCAATTGAAAACAAAAACAAAAATAAACTAAAAAATCTTAAAAATAAAATCGAAAACACAAATAAAGCAATTAAACAATCTTATAAAAATGTTAAAAAAGAAATCGGTCATGAATCTATGAAATTATTGGTTTCAAACTTTAATAAATTTATCGAATCTAACCCTAGATTTTTTAAAGATTATAAAAAAATAGTTATACCAATTTTTAACTCTTGTGACGATTTATCAAAAAGAGCAAATAATGACACATGTGTGTGTTTTCAAAAAAACTCTAATATGAATTTTTTAGCTTTTAAAAAAGAAATATTGGACAAAATTAAAAATAGCGATAATGAAAAAATATTATTGCTAGCTTTCAAAGTATTTTTCTCATTTAATTCATATTTATCAGCTAGAAAAATAGCTTCAGATGTAGTTAAATCTAAATACAACTTAAAATTGTCAGAAAATAATTCTAAATTTTCTTACCAAGGAAAATATCAAAGAGTTGTAGCTGATGCTTTAATTGAAAAAGCTATAGCAAACCAAGAATTGCTATATAAATATAACAACGAAAAAGCAAATGCTTTAATTAGTATAGACGTTATTAAAACATCTAATTTACATATTGAACAAAAGAAAACTTATTTAGAAAAAGAAGCTTTAATAAAAAAAGAATATAAACAAAAAGTAGTCGAGTTCAAAAATAAAATTAAATCAAAAGAAATATCAAAAGCTGCTTTTAAAAATAAAATGATTGAGTTCAAAATTTTTAAAAAAGAATCTATTAATGAACTTAAATTAGATTTTGATTTAAAGAAAAACAAAAACATCTTATTTACACACTTTTTCAGAAAAATGAATGATCAAAAAATCATTAACAAAATATATGAAAGTAAGGTAAATGAAGCGCAGAAATCAATTCCAATAGAATACATTAAAAATATTAGATACTTAGCTTTATTTTTAGGAATAATTTTTCCTGGAATTCCAGAATTACTTATATTCAAGCAATATATTAAAGGAGTGGCTTTATCAGTTGTTTCTTTATTTATCTACAGTGTAATTCTTCCGTTTTGTTTTGGGGCTTATTGAGATAAAATGGGTGGAGTATTAGGTTTATATGATTTAGGATCACACCTATATAACAGTAGTTTAGGAATATTCCCTGACGCTAGATATTGACTTTTTGGTGGTGTTATATCTATCCTACTTTTATGTTTTTCACTTATATATTTTCTTGTTTCGGGTGTTGGTTCTTATAGAGTCGCAAAAGCCTTAGAAGAAGGTTCTAGACCAAGTAAATGATCACACACTAAAAGATGATTAAACACAAGTGGATTTCCATGAATGATTTCACTTGTTGGTTGAGCTTTAATGATCTTTATAGTTGCTACTCCTGTTATTACAAGTATTTTAATTTCATTTACTAACTACGGACTACAACACGAAGCACCTTCACAAACTGTTGATTGAGTAGGTTTAAAAAACTGAGGGTTATGATGAATATTTAGAGAGAACAATTTATTATTATCTTTAAGTAGAGTTATAAACTGAACAATAATTTGAACAATTTTATCAACCATAATTCCTATTTCATTAGGTATTATTATTTCCGTTTTAGTAAATAATCAAAGAATAAAAGGTAAAAAAATATTCCGTTTAATTTATATTTTACCTTGAGCTATTCCCGTGTTTGTTACTATAACATTTATTAAACAATCATTCCAAGCTGGTGACCAAGGATATATTAACCTTATTTTACTTAAATTAGGGCTTATAGATCAATCTATCGATTGATTGAATAATATAACTAGAGCTAGAGTTTTAGTTATTGTTGTGCAAACATGAGTAGCGTATGCGTGAATATTCATGTTGGTTACAGGTAATTTACAATCTATTCCAAAAGATATATATGAGGCAGGAAGTGTTGATGGTGCCAAAGGTAGACAATTATTTATTTATTTAACTTTACCTCAGTTACTTTTATCAATTGCTCCTATGTTAATTGGTCAATTCGTTTTAGCCTTTAATAACTTCACAACAATAAGTTTATTCACTAATGGTGGACCTGTTTATCCTGAAACCACAGCCTTTGGTGAGGCTTCAACTGATATTATCATTTCTTGAGTTTATAAAATAACAACAGGAACTGTAAAAGTTGAAGGACACTTATCATTTGCTGCTGCCTTAACCACATTAGCTTCATTATTCAGTATAGCGCTTGCAGCCAAAGGATTTATAAAATCAATGAGAAGGAGAGATTAGTTATGAGTTTCTATAAACGTATAGACGAAAATATTGATTTAGATATTACTAAATACACTAAAAAGAAAATTAAGTTTAATGAAACAGACTCAAAACCACCTACTCCTATGGAAATTGTTTGATTAATTTTCAATTACTTATTTTTAATTTTTTGAGCTGTAATCATTTTATTCCCGATCATTTCGTTAGTAATTTCAGCCTTTAATGTTAATAACCCACGTATTATTTCTATAACACCTTTTAAATTTGGTTTTGATAACTTTAATTACTTGTTTACAAGCGAAAGAAGTTATTTCTTAACCTGATATAAAAATACACTTGTTATTGCCTTTTTTACAATGGTTGTTGCTACTACAGCTGTTGCTTTAAATGGTTATGCATATTCAAGATTTAAATTTGCCGGAAGCAAACATTCATTATTAATTATTATGTTGTTACAAATGATCCCTGCAACATCAAGTCTTATTACTTTGTTTATTTTGGTTAGACTTGGAGGAAGTTTAGGGATTAGCCCTCAAATTATGTTAGTTATTATTTATGCTGGTGGAGCCGTGTCATCTAATACTTTCATGTTAAAAAGTTACTTAGACAGCATCTCCAACGAGTTAGACGATTCTGGTAAGGTTGATGGCTGCAACAACTGAGGTATATTCTTTAAAATTCTTTTACCCGTTTTAAAACCTGCGTTAATTATGGTTGCGCTTTGAAGTTTTTTAGTTCCTTTTACTGATGTTATTTTGCCAAAATTTATTTTGATTGAAAATACACAAAAAACATTAGCTGTTGGACTAGATTCGTTTATTTCCACAGAACCAAAACATGTAAATAACGGAGCTTACGCGGCTGGAAGTATTTTGGCTACACTACCTGCGTTTATATTATTTATGTACCTACAAAAATTCATTGTTGGTGGTTTATCTGATGGAGCTGTGAAAGGATAAAATATGTTTAAATTGAACAAAGATAAAAAAACACAAAATAAACATAATCTTGATTTAATGGAAAATGAACAAGATTATGAATTAGAGTCATTGGACTTAGATAAAATTATTTCTGAAATCGGTGAAATAAACAACACAAATGATGGCGCACACATAAAATTGGTAAATATTTCTAAAAAATACGAAGGTAACGATAAATATACTTTAGAGAATATTAATTTAGATATAAAACCAGGTACTTTCTGTATTTTCTTAGGACCAAGTGGTTGTGGTAAAACAACGCTTTTAAGAATGATCGCAGGTCTTAATTCAATTACTAAGGGTGATTTATTGTTTAACGATAAAAGATATAATAACCTTTTACCAAGCGAGAGAAATATCGCGATGGTTTTCCAATCATACGCTTTATATCCTCATATGAATGTTTATAACAATATTTCTTTTGGTTTAAGAATAGCAAAAGAAAGAAAAGATGTTATTGATAGACGTGTTAAAGACGTTGCTAAAATTTTAAAAATTGATGATTATTTATACCGTAAACCACGTGATTTAAGTGGTGGACAAAGACAAAGGGTTGCAATAGGTAGAGCTATTGCCAGAAAACCACACGTTTTCTTAATGGATGAACCTTTATCTAACTTAGACGCAAAACTTAGAGAAACAATGCGTCGTGAAATTGTCGGAATTCATAGAATGTTAAATACAACAAGTATTTATGTTACTCACGATCAGTTAGAAGCTATGACAATGGGTGATCAAATTGTTGTATTTAATGATGGTAAAATCCAGCAAAACGGAACAGGTAGAGAATTATATTTCAAACCAGCTAATATTTTTGTTGCTAAATTTATTGGTTCTCCAACTATGAATACTTTTGATGCTGTATACAAGCAAGGAAGAGTATTTGCTAAAGAATCTAATTTTAGCCTAAGTGTGGATGAAGAATTCAAAGA
Organism: Mycoplasmopsis ciconiae; assembly: GCF_036350065.1. Classification (NCBI taxonomy): domain Bacteria; kingdom Bacillati; phylum Mycoplasmatota; order Mycoplasmoidales; family Metamycoplasmataceae; genus Mycoplasmopsis; species Mycoplasmopsis ciconiae. The sequence goes on from NZ_JAZDWZ010000004.1 coordinate 73,995, forward strand.
TAAATTAGTAGAAAACCAAGAACTTGTAATTGGATTTAGAAGTGAAGATATTTATATTAATGACGCTCAAGCTTCGGAATTTATTGAAGCAAAAATTTCAAATATTGAGTTAATTGGTAAAGACCAACTTGTAGTGGCTAAAATAAATGATCAAATTGAATTTATCGTAAATGCCTCTAACTCAGTTGAATTTGAACTTTATCAAAACGTTAATTTAAGTTTTTCTTCTAAAAGAATGCATATTTTTGATGCTACATCAAAAAACAGAATAAATTAATATGATGCTAAAAAACCAAATAAATTCAGACACACAAACAAAACATAAATATTACATATCTAATTACAAATCAAGAAAAGTTTATCTTTTGATAAGCACATTATTTTTAATCATTTGTATAGTATTAATGGCAATTCATACATATAATTTCAAAATTCGTATCAATGATGAAATAAAGTTTTTAACTAGAACAGACGATATATCTTCGCTAACTCCGCAAGCGTTAGAAAAAGCATTAAAAATCAGTGAGACTTACCAGTTATTACATATTTATAGAGCCTTATATTCAGTTTTAGCTGTTTTAAACTCTTTAACTCTTATTTTTGCAGTAATTACTCAGTCTTTATTATATTTACACTATAACAACGGTAGAAAATTCTTTAAATTCATGATTGCCTTTAGTGTTATTAGTTTTGTTGTAATCTTTTTCATTGTGGCATTACAACCGCAAGCAATTCAAAGAACCGGTTCTTCATATATTGATGAAACAACAGGTGAAAAAGTATATGAAATTGAGCGTATGCAAGATTTTAGTTACATAATCCCTTGAATTACTATGTTTTTATGTTTCTTTACAATGGTATTTTTAATTATTGCTAAAGGTAAGTACGGACACATAGAAAAAGATTTTAAATTAAAAAAACAACTATACAATAACGAAAACTCAAAAGTTATTTTCAATCACTTTTTAGTTAGAAAATAAATTATAAACAAAGCGAAAGCTTTGTTTTTTTATTGCTGTTTTATAACCTCAAAAGAAAAATAAAAGTATAATAAAAATATGGTAAAAGCACAACAATTGACAACAAAACAAAGAAATATGTCTAACTTTTTAAACGTAATTTTAGGTGTGAGCATTTTCTTTTTTATTATTAGTTTTAGTATAAGCTTGGTTATATGAAGTAGAAGTTTCTTTTATGGTTATTTATCGAATATTAATTTAGATAATTTAAGTTTTAAAGTCGGTAAATTAAATTATGAACAATTAAAACAAGCTTATGATGAAGTTATGAATTATTTGATAGGTTACAAAAGTATTTTTTCAAGCGGCCTTTTAAAAACATCGCAAAACGCAATTGATCATTTTAGTGATGTTAAACGATTATTTATTATTAATTTTATTTTTTTAGCAATAACTTCAATTATCATTTTGACAATTACAATTATTAAGTTCAAATTTAAAAATTTAAAAATCCAATTTCTTTTAAGTGGTTTTATCGCAAGCATAACACTTTTAGTTTTTATTTTTGTTACCATTATTGTGTCTTCGATAAACTTTGAAAAAAGTTTTGCTGTTTTTCACAAAATATTTTTTCCTGGAAAAAGTAACTGAATTTTTAATCCAAGAGAAGATGAAATAATTCAAATTTTAACATTGGATTATTTTAAAGGTTGTGCAATTTTTATTGGTGTGTCTATTATCGCATTCACAAGCGGATTTATTTTTTCATTCCTTAGTTTTAAAGTGTTTAGGAAGTTTAAAAAGTAATTTTTTATAAAAAATCAAAATTCTTTGATTAAGCGGCGTTTATCGCTGTTTTTTAAATGACTTTAGTGTGTTAATTATTATATAATTTACACATTATGTTAAATTTTTTAGAATCTAGAATGCAAAAAGCATTAAATAAAATAAACAAAAAAACAATCATTAATGAAGAAGATTTAACTGAAGTAGCCAGAGATATAAGATTGGCTCTTTTAGAGGCTGACGTTAATCTTAAAGTTGTTAAGAAATTTGTTAATAACGTTAAACAAAAAACACTTGAATCTAACTTAATTGGTAAATTAAACCCTTCTCAACAAATGATCAAAATAGTTCATGAAGAGTTAGTTTCGGTTTTAGGTAATAAAGTTGTAGAACCTAAAATCGATTCTAAACCTTATGTAATTATGATGTGTGGTTTACAAGGTTCTGGTAAAACAACTGCAACAGCAAAAATGGCGTATTATTTCCGTAAAAAGAAATTTGTTGAAAATCCTATGGTTGTTGCCGCCGACATTTATCGTCCTGCAGCTGTTGATCAATTAGTAACATTAGCCAAAAGCATTCAAGTAGACTTTTATGAACAAGGGACACAAGCGCCAGTTGAAGAAATCGTTGAAAACGCCTTAAAACAAGCTAAAGAAAACAAAAATGACTTAATTATAATCGATACAGCTGGTCGTTTAGCTATTGATGAAAAACTTATGAATGAATTAGTTAATGTCAAGAAAGTAGCTAGACCAAATGAAATACTTTTTGTAGCTGATGCTATGTCAGGGCAAGATATCATTAATGTTGCTGAAGAATTTAATAATAAATTACATTTAAACGGAACAATAATAACAAAGCTTGATTCGGATGCCAGAGGTGGAGCTGCTTTAAGTATTAGAGAAATTTTAAACATACCAATAAAATTTATTGGAACAGGTGAAAAAGTATCTAATTTAGATTTATTCTACCCAGATAGAATGGCTGACAGAATTTTAGGAATGGGTGATGTTTTATCACTTATTGAAAAAGCTAGCGATGTTATCGATGAGAAAAAAGCATCAAAAATGATAAACAAAATGTTTTCTGGTGAGTTTTCTTTAGATGATTTAATGGAACAGTTGAATCAAGTTAAAAAGCTAGGTAAGTTTTCAAAAATATTAAAAATGCTACCTGGTAATATATCAAGCAAAATAAACGAAGAAGATTTAGATAAAGCTGAAGAAAAAATGAAGGTTTATGAGATTTTAATGTCATCAATGACCATTAAAGAAAGAAAAAACCCTAAATTATTAAAAAACGCTTCAAGAAAAGAAAGAATTATAAAAGGAAGTGGAAGAAGCGTCCAAGAATTTAACAAATTAATTAATGATTATGAAAATATGTCAAAAAGAATGAAGGAGTTATCAAGAAGTTTCAAAGGTGGCGGAGGATTCAATCCTTTTGGTGGCTTTTAACTTTTAATGAATTAATATGAATAAAATTGAATTAAAATCACCCAGAAAAACTCAGCAAATTGTTGAATACTTGATTGAATTAATAATCTCTAAAAAGGTACCCACAAATAAAATAATGCCAAGTGAACATGCTTTGATGATGAGATTTAATTGTTCAAGAAGTGTTGTTGTTTCTGCTTATAATAAATTAGAGGCTTTGGGTGCTGTTTATACAATTTCTAAAAGAGGGCACTTTGTTGCTGAAAATTTTCATAATTTAATCAAGCCGATTTCGTTTTTAATTGGAGCTGACACTGAAGAGACAATTTTAAAAAGTGAATCAGATTTAGAAGAGTGAAATGATGACAATCACATTATCTTTTTGGACGGGTATTACGGATTTGACAAAAAATTCTTCATTAAGAAAAAAATGGTTGGTGATGGTGTTGTTTATGTTTCTAAAAAACACTTACCTGATCCAAAAATGATGGAAGGTAATAAAGCTTTAATTAACTTTTTAATAGATAAAAAAGTAATTTCTAATATTGTTTATCAATTATGTTATGAAAAAGTAAAAAAATATGGACGTAGCGAATTAGTGGCTATAAAAATGTTTGGATATGATGATGATAGCATTTGCATTGCCGGTAAGTTTTATATAGATCCAGACCATTTTAAATTTTTTCACCAAGAATTTTCACTTACATGATAATATATCTATAAACAAGTTAAAAAAATTTTGACGCATCAAGAAAAGTGCGTCTTTTTTTCTATTTTTTTCTAAAAGAATACAATTAAATTAATATGAAATTATTACAAAAAAATAATCAATATTTTGAAAGTATTGATCAACAATATTATTATGATAAAGATGATTTGGGTGCTAGATTTAATGACGATAAATTTACAGTTAAATTATGACATCCTTTGGCTAAAGAAGTTCATTTATATATTTATAAAAATCAAGAACAGGATGAATTGATTACAACTTATAAAATGAACAAAAACACTCCTATTTTTGAAGTGGAAATACCAAAAGAATACGAATCATTTGCTTACAGATATTTTATAACTCAACAAGACGGAACACAAAATTTTGCGCTTGATCCATATTCTTTTTCTATGTCGCCTTTTAATTGAGAAGGTAAAGAAGATAAAGTTGGTAAAAGTGTATTTGTTAATTTAAACTCTCAAAAAATAAAATTTAAAAACGATTTTTGAAAACCAAAGACAAATAATAGTGTAGATCCTATTATTTACGAGTTGAATATAAGAGATTTTACTTCTTTAAAAAGTGAAGACAAAAAACACAGAAAAGGCACATTTAAAAGTGCTTTGGAATTTGGCGTTATTGATCATATTAAAGATTTAGATTTTAATTATGTGCAATTACTTCCTGTACATGAGTGTTATACATATAACAGTACAAAATTAGATTTAATTTTTAAACATCAAGCACAAAAGTGAACCACTAATTACAACTGAGGTTATGATCCACATAATTATTTTAGTGTTAATGGTTGATATAGCGAAAATCCTGCTGATGGATATTCAAGAATTAATGATTTTTTAGAATTTGTAAATCAAGCACACAAAAAAGATTTAGGAGTTATTGTTGATGTGGTTTATAACCATTTAATGACTAATAATATCCTAAATAATGTATTTCCTGGTTATTATTTTAGAGATGATGCTAAGACTACACCAGTTTCATATCCGCCGTTAGCAAGCAATCGTAAAATGGTAAGAAAACTGATAATTGACTCACTTAAATTTTACGCTCAATACTATAAAGTAGATGGTTTCAGATTTGATTTATCTTGTTTTATAGATAAAACAACTTTAGAGGATTTATCAATTGAATTAAGAAAAATAAACCCTAAAATTGTTCTTCATGGTGAAGCGTGAAGATGAAGCGATTTAGATTATTCTGATTCATGAATTAAAGGTGAAACAACTAATGATTATTCTTTTGCTTATTTTAATGACACACTAAGAGATAGTATTTCAAAATGTGAATTCAACAAATCAACTAAAGGGTTAATTATAGGAAACGATCAAAATCTTTTAGAAAAATACATTTCAAGTGTCGTAGGGAATTTAAAAGATTACGATTTTAAAAATATTAAACACGCTAACAATTCATACGATCTTTTTTGTTCGGATATTAAAATGAATTTAGCTTTTAATGCATGCCATGATTACTTTACTTTATTCGATAAAATAATAACTTCTGACGTACAAATGAGTTTTGAAGAAGTGTTAAACCGCTATAGACAAGCTTTAATTATGACTTTAGCTGTTCAAGGTAGAAAGTTATATTTAGCGGGTACAGAATTATTACAATCAAAACCAAATGACAAAAGTGGTATGGATGATGGTAGAGCCGAAAAAATGATTAATGACTTTTTAAATTTAAATCCAGATGATTTTAGCGTTTTACCTAACACATATAAAACTAGCGATTATGTAAATGGAATAAAATGACAAAACTTAGAATTACAAAATGTTAAAGAACATATTTATGAATTTGTTAAGGCAACAAATAAATTTAGAAATCAAACTAAATATTTCCGTTTTGACAATAACCAAGACATAATAAATAATATTCATTTTAGCCTTTGTGACTATGAAAAAGGTATCTTAATATACCAAATTAAGGACAAAAAAACATTAGAAGTTATACATAATTTTTCTGATCATGATTTTGAATACAACATCCAAAAAGATAATGTTTTATTTAATTCTAGAATAAATGATCATTCAGTTAATACAGTTAAAGCTCACACAAGTTTAATTATTGAAAAATAGGAGAAAACATGAAAAAAGAATTACTAAAAAATAAAGTTATATACCAAATTTTTCCACGTAGTTTTAAAGACTCAAACAACGATGGTGATGGTGATTTATTAGGTATTGTTTCAAAATTAGATTATTTAAAAGAATTAGGTATTAATGCGATTTGATTAACACCTACATACCAAACTAACTTTGTTGACGCAGGATACGACGTTTTAGATTATAAAAGTGTCTGAAAGCAATTTGGTACTATTGAAGATTTTAAAATTTTAGCTTCTGAAGCTAAAAAAAGAGGAATTGATTTAATTATGGATATTGTTTTAAATCACGTTTCTAATGAACATAATTGATTCCAAAAAGCTTGTGAATCACGTGATAACAAAGAACATAATTACTTTATTTGAAGAGATGAACTTAACGAACAAGAACAAAAAGCTATGAGTATTTTTGGTGGAAGCGCCTGAGAATATGTACCAAGTGTTAATAGATATTATTTTCACCTTTTTGCAAAAGAACAAGTTGATTTAAACTGAGCTCATCCAGATACTATTAAAGCAATGAGTGATGTTATTGATTTTTGATATGACTTAGGAGTTAGAGGTTTTAGATTAGATGCAATAAAACACGTTGCAAAAACTTTTGATAATGTTGAACAAAACCCATATTTTGCTTGATGTGATGGAGCGGTTGATTTCTTAAAAGAATTTCAAGAAAAAGCCTTTAAAAATAAACCAGACGCTTATACATTAGGAGAAGCTAGCGGTATTAATGTTCAAGAATTATTAGAATATGGTAAGGGTGCAAATAAAGTAAGCGACAATTACTATAATTTCTCATGATGATGAATAGGTTGAGGAACTAAAACAGGAAGAAATGGTTATGACGCTAATTGAGACTATAAACAATTTGCTTATCAACAAAAACCATTCCAAGAAAATGTTGAAGTTGAACCGCAAATGATTACAAACTTTTTATCTAATCACGACACAAGTAGAGGAGTGTCTAGATGAGGTAGCGAAACATTTTATCGTAAAGAATCACAAAAAACACAAGCGATGTTACTTTTTAGTTTAAAAGGTATTCCATGTGTTTATTATGGTGAAGAAATTGGGCTTTTAAATACTCATTTTGATAATAGAGAAGATTTTAGAGACTGTGATATTGTTAATGGATTTAGAGATTTAGTGGACGCATCTAAACCTACATATTCAGAAAGTGAATTTATTAAATACTGCAACATTAACAGTAGAGATGCTGGTAGAACAATAATGCCATGAAACAATCAAATAAATGCAGGTTTTAATGAATCTACACAAACATGAATTAAATTACCAAGATTTATTGAAGAAATTAATGTCGAAAAAGATTTAGAAAGCGAAGATAGCATTTATCATTTCTTTAAAAAATTAATTCACTTTAGAAAAGAAACTTATAATGATGTTTTAGTTGATGGACTTAGCGAAATTAGTGTTTTAGATAATGGTGCTATTTATGTTAAAAGAACATTAAATAATAAAGTTATTGAATTTTATATTAACTTTACTCAAAAAGACTTATTTATAGATGAATTAGAAAATTCTGAACAAATATTAAGTACATATGTTGATAATAAAAAAGTTATAAATCACTTAAGACCATATGAGTCTGTGATGTTAGTTAAAAATAATTAGAAAGAGATATTATGGATTACTTAAAATATAACATTGAAAATAAAGAAATATCACAAGTGAAGTTTTCTAAGAAAAACACAGGTAAAAGTGAAAGCATTTTTGCTTTAGGGAACGGATACATGGGATTAAGAAGTGTTGATGAAGAAAGAACTTCATACAACAAAGAAGACTTTTTTGTTAATGGTATTTTTAATAAAGATAACAAAGATGAAGTAAGTGAGCTAGCAAATTTAGCTGATTTAATTCAAACTCCTATTTATTTTGATGGAAAAATCTTTAGCGTTAATGAAAAAGATCAATATTTAAAAACATTAAAAATCCGCGAAGGTGTTTTGGAAAGAAATTTATTTGTAGAACGTAATAAAAATAAATTTGAATTAAACTTTGAACGTTTCGTTTCTCAAGATAATTTACACTTATACGGGCAAAGAATAGAAATAAAAGTTTTAGAATTAAATGACCAAAAAGACTATGTTAAAGTGACTTTAGAACCAGGAATTAATGCGCAAGTAACAAATTCAGGAACACAACACTTTAGCGAAGGTTTAAAATCTCGTCCAACAACCGAAAGCTTATACATGGAGCAAAAAACAACATTTAGTAAAAAAATGGTTGCTCACAATTTAATCACAAAACTATATTTAAATGGTGAATTAATTAAAGGTGGAAGCGATGATTATGTTATTGATATAAAAAGAAGAATGATTCTTTTTAAAATCAATGTTAACCTTAAAAAGGGAGATGTTTTAGTTTTAGAAAAATTAATGTCAGTTAATACAAGTGTTGATGGTAAAAGTAAATTATTAGACGATTCTCAAGTAAGAGAAGAATCTAAAAAAATGCATGAGTTATTATTGAATTCATCATATGAAGAACTTAAAAACGCTTCAATTGAAAAAATGCAAACTAATGTTTGAAATCAATTTTTTGTTGAAATTGAAGGTGACGAATCATCTAAATACGATCGTTTAGCGCTTGATTTTGCTATTTTCCACCAAAATAGTTTTGTACCAAAACACTCAACAAATTTAAATGTTGGGGCTAAAGGTTTAAGTGGAGAAGGTTATCAAGGTCACACATACTGAGATACAGAATTTTTCATCAACCCTAACTTCTTATTTACTAACCCTAAAATTGTACGTAACTTACTAGAATACAGATACAAAGGAATAAAAGGCGCTAGAGCTAAAGCTAAAGAAATCAAATTAAGAAATGAAGAAAGTAATTTAGAAGGAGCGCAATTCCCATGGGAAATGGCATGACCAACAGAAGGTGAAGTTTGTCCATACTGAGGTCAAGCAGACGTTGTTAGTGGTGAGCAAGTTCCAATCGCTTCTAGAAGACAAGAAATTCACGTTAGCGCTGACATCGCTTACGCTGTAAATCAATATTATCAAATAACAAAAGATGAGCAATTCATGAGAAAAGCCGGTTATGAAATGATCATTGATACAGCTTGATTCTACACAAATAGAGCTGAATTACAAGAGGATGGAACATATCATATTCGTGATGTTATGGGTCCTAACGAATATAAAGGAAATATTGATAACAATGCCTACATTAATTTAATGGCTAAATATAATATCGATTTAGCATTAAAAGTAATGGAACAATTAAAACAAAAAAACAAAAGTTTATTAAACAAAATATTAAACAAAATCCCTTACAAAATTAATGTTTCAAAAATGAAAACTGTAAGCAAAATGCTTAAACAGCAAAAACCAAATAGCGATTTAATTGTTGCTGAAAATGACCAATTTTTATCTTTACCTTTAATTGATGTTAAGCCTTTCCAAATGTTAGGTGATGCTGGTAAAAAATTATTTTCAACTAAAGAAGGACACAAAAGATTGTGTTCACAATTAGTAAAACAAGCTGATGTTGTTTTATTAATGCAAATTCTTCCAGAATACTTTAGCAAAGAAGTTAGAGATAAAAACTTTGATTATTACGAAAACATAACAACACATGATTCAAGTTTAAGCGCAGCAACTTACGTTATCGAAGGTGTTAGATTAAGAAAAATGAAACGTGCATATGAATTATTTAAATATGCCATTGATGTAGATATGGGTCCAAAAATGCACACATCTAATGCTGGAATTCATGCAGGAAGTTTATCTGCTATATGACAAATGATTGTGTTTGGATTTGGAGGATTAACTTGAGTAAATAATCAATTACATCTTTCACCAAAACTACCACAAAACTGAGATAAATTAACATATAGAATTCTTTTTGAAGGTGTGTGATTAGAAGTTAGTGTAAATCAAAACACATTCAGCGTACACACAGTTGAAAAACACAAAAGAGCTTATATTTACATCAATAATAAATTAACCGAAATAACCCACAATCCTTTAAGTTTTGAGGTAAAAAATGATTAAAGGTTTCTTATTTGATTTAGATGGTGTTATTACTGATACAGCAAAATTACATTATCTTTCATGAGCTAAAACAGTAGAAAAATTAGGAATCATTTATACTGAAGAAGAAAATGAAAAACTTAGAGGAATTCCAAGATTAGAAACCCTTAAACTAATTTTAAAATTAAAAGGAAAAGAAAATGATTATACTCACGAGCAACTTTTGGAGTTAGCCGATGAGAAGAATAACACTTATGTGCAGTTATTAAAGGAAAAATTAGACCCCTCTTGATTATTACCTGGAATTGAACAATTTTTAAAAGATGCTAAAGCTGATAATGTTAAATTATCTTTAGCATCAAGCAGTCATAATGCTAGATATATATTAGATAGATTAGGTATCACTGAATATTTTGATGCTTTTGCAGATCCTAAGAATATAAAACACGGAAAGCCAGCTCCAGATATTTTTATAGAAGCAGCTAAATTAATTAATGTAGATCCAGAGTTTTGCGTTGGTTTAGAAGACGCGTTAGCTGGTGTAGAAGCATTAAATAAAGCAAATATTAGAAGTATAGCGTTTGATTATAATTCAAATGTTGACTTTTCAGGAGCTGATTTAATTTATCATAATACAAGCGAATTAGACTACAAAAAAGTGAAAGACTTTTTCGACAATAAATAATGCAGAAAAAAATCCTAGAAAATTCTAGGATTTTTATTTTCAATTTCAATTTTATTCCGAGTTTCCAAGTTGTTATGTAATTTCCGAAAGATTATAATTTATAGCTGTTTTGGTTTTATTTTTAAATTACATAACAACTTGGAAACTTAGTAAAAATAATATTTTGAGGCAAAATCATTGTCTCTAAATCTAAGAGTAAACCAAAAATTAGATTTAATAATTTTGCTAACGCTTGGGAACAACATTTATTAGGTGAACA